>JAICRN010000394.1 GCA_025937335.1 Microcoleus sp. TY_ISSM_2_bin.22 | reverse complement strand
TGCCGCTACCATGAATACAATGATCCTCATTTATTTAACGTGTCATATTTTTCACCAAAAATCGTCAAGTTGCAATCAACTAATGCCCGCAACCAACCTCATACAATAACTGTAAAATATTTAATTAATATTGTTTTTTATGAAAAATGCCAATTAATTGCAACTTGTTGAATTGCCATAAACTGCCAAATACAGTCACTGAAATTCTGTGTTTTTGAATGGAAAAAATTGGTAGTAATTTAGCCAAAATAGAACTTACGCACGATGGTTGAGAAACCGGGTTTTTTTACGAAAAGATGCGTTGTAGACCGCAGATTCGGTAAAAAACCCGGTTTTTGGGCCCCGATGCGTAAGTCCTGAATTAAAATTATCACTGATTGTCCTGACTGTGTAGGACTACCAGGCGTGCATAGATGAACTCGTGGACTGTGAGTTTCAATCCCCTCGGGGGAAGTGGTTTAAGGAAAAGATTGTCAAGCTTTTGAGAACACTTGCTCGCTCATCTCCGGTTCCGGGGGTGCAATCTGCTGCGATTTCAATTGTCTGACAACTTCGTCAAAAGGCAAAATTCGGACTTGATTGTTAAATACATTGACTTGATAAACTCTGCGGTAGCTGAGGTCAAATCCTGTCAGCCAGCCGCTTTTGGGATGATAAGCACCCGTATCAATATCCAACCAGCCTTCGCCCCTGACTAATTCGCCTGGTCTGACACCCTCAAAGGTAAAAGTGATGGTGTGACCCGTGATAATTAATTTATTGGGAAAATAGGGTTTCGATATGGTGTGAAATTCTTTGCGAATCCAGCAGAATTGTTCGATCGACTGCTTGTCAATTGGCATATGGGGGTGGACGCCGGCGTGAACCAGCCAGGTGTCCCCTAAGTCCAAGTGCGTGGGGAGCGATCGCAGCCACTCTAAGTGTTTGTAAGGCATCATCCCTGTATCTCTGTAGCTGGCTACTGTCGCATCGCCGCCGCTGTACAGCCAAGATTGCCACGCTCGCATATCCATCGGCACCGCCGACAAAGCCTCCAGCATCAGTTGTTCGTGGTTCCCCAGCAGAGTTTGGTAGGGGCTGTGCTGGACAAAATCTAATACCTGAGCGCTTTTGGGGCCGCGATCGATTAAGTCTCCCAAAAAATAGACGCGATCGTCCGAGCTGGGGGCCAGTGCCTCTAGCAGGGTCATTAAGCCGTCGTAATGCCCGTGTACGTCCCCAATAACAATGCGCCGGTGCTCCATTGTGTTTATGCGCTTCCCTGACTCAAAAGCCAAATCTTTAGCTTATAGCATCTGATTTTGCTGCTATTTGCCTCCCCTCTTTTACGGTGGAGGGGTGTCACCCATTATACTGCTTTGTATCAGGATTTGGTAAAGATCGCCAGTATCTGTTTCCGTAGGTACCGATCGGTAAGCGGGTAAAAATAAACATAATGTGGGAGAGGGCGGGTTGTGCAAAGGTCAACTGGCTCATAGCATAGATCCTGGGCTTAACCCCCCCTATAATTTCTTGTCAATTGTGGTTTTGCAACTGCTGTTACTGACTCAAAGTTTTGAGGAATGTCTGGAGTTCTGCCAAAAAACCTTTCTTTTTTAGCGGTTTTGCAGGTGTGGTGGAGTCAGGATCGGCGCTTGGAAGAGAAGCGGCTAAAATCCGCTCTAAATCGTCTCCGACAGGTTTTTGGGCGGTTTCAGAAATTAGTTCGTATTCGTCGTTTGTTTCCAGCCAGACTTGCCAGGATTGGGGGTAGCAGCGGAATAAAGCCGCACGGTCTAGGGGTCTGATGTAGTAGCAGGATTCGATTTTGTTGAGGAATCGATCGCGCAGTTGGCGGGCCGCATAGCCTATACCTATGGTGGCAACATCTTCGAGGCGAGGGTTGAGTAGAATTACTGGGCGACCCGCCGCAGCTATGTAAAGTTTTTCGACTTGGGCCACTTCTACGGCTGCTGGATTGATCAGGAGGAAAAGTTGATCTTCCGGTGCTATTTTATCTTCAACAGGGGTGCGGCTGCTGCCCAAATCAGTGACTTTAAACGGTGTTTCTCCCCAGTCGCGGCGCGCGAGGGCGGCCGCACCGGTGTCGGGAAAAAAGACTTTTACTCCGGGGTAGATTTCCTCAAATTCTGGGAGGAATTGTTGGGTGATAGACTGTGCTTGCAGTGCGATTTCTGGAAATATTAATTCGACTTGCAGTAGAGTTTGGCCGTCCGAGAGGGCGGCGGCGGTTGCAATCCTGGATTGGGCGATCGCCTCGTTGAGATCCTTGGGCAGTTCTGTCATTAATCTTATTGTTTTTGCTCGACTTCTCTCAATCCAATTTTACCTGAGATATTGCACCATTTTCAATTACCTGTTTAGGAACAGGCAAGATGCCTGTTCCACAATAAAATTCACTCTTTGTGGAACGGGCATCTTGCCCGTTCTTGAAAATGGTGCAAGATGTAAGTTTTACCGCATCAAGCAACAAAAGCTAACACCGACACAGGCGAGCCGGAACCTCCTAAAAGACGCAATATTCCGATAACTAAAGTGATGTCAGCCGCCGCAGGTAACAAGTCGAGATTTGCTAGATTTTCCAGCACTATTCGCTGCTTTTCCAATACCAATTTGTTAACCGCAAAACTTTCATCTCGGCCGGTATCGACTCCGTGGGTGTCGGTTCCAATTCCGGCGATCGAGCGTTCTTCTAGCAAAAATTGAGTTGCTGCTTTGCCAAATCCGGGAAAGTGGCAAATGCCACTCTCGTCTCGGTTGAAAAATGCTCGATCGTTATCCCATTTTTCTTGCCAGCCAGTATACAATAAAACCAGATTTCCCGCTTCTATCTGTTTGTGATGCCGTTCCCAATTTAATACATCGTCTATGGTTAAAGTGTAGTCTGGATTGGCAAGGCTTTGCTCTCGGATGTCGATCGCAATTGCGGGAAAAACTAGCGACTGCGGCGAATAACTATCAATGCTGGCGCCTGCTGCATCAAAGCTGTTGGGTGCGTTGATATGAGTGCCGCTGTGTTCTCCCATTGAGAATTTTCGCAGGAAATAGCCGTGTTTTTCTATTTGAGAGACCGTTTCAAATTCTGTCGCTGGATCTCCGGGCCAGATAGGGATATTTGGGTGAATTGCATGGGTTAAGTCTACAATTTCGCTGTAGGCGATCGTTTTTAGATTGTTTGACTTTAATTTGTCTTTCATTATGTAAAATATATCTATTAGTTATTACACACAGTTGATTCCGTAACCTTCTGCGATATCAATCTAAAATCTAAAATCTAAAATCTAAAATTCGATTAGTCGATCGACCGTAGCTTCCATCACATCCTTTGTTTGCCCGGAAACAGTATACACCAAAGCTTCTCGATAAACTCTCCCGGCCGGGTGTACCGCACCGTTAGCAGCACCGCTAGAAACTGCAACCGCAGCGTGCCCGCAACGCACCGCTAAATCAATGGCTTGAGCTCGCAGCGCTAATTGTTCTGCTTTCGAGCTATGTTGAGATTGTTGGAAATTTTCTTTTAGCCGATCGAGCTTTTGCTCTAGTTTTTGACAAGCTGCCGCTATAAAAGGTGAATTCTTAGCAGCCGCCGCTGCTGCAATTACATCCAATCCCGCTCGAATACAGCCAAAAGTACCGGGGACAAAATTCAGTATATTTTTGCTGTCGTTTTCCGAAATCCAGCCGACAGGTTTAACTGAAATTATTTCCGATTCATGCAGCAACCAATTATCGAGAGTTGCTGTTACAGTATTAGTCGAGTTCATGGCGATTAACTGCATGATTTCGCTGAACGCAATTTTACCATATTCGCGTTCAATATTAACAAAAGGCAGCAAACCGAAAACAGCGCGTTTGTCAGGAAGGAGCGCAGCTACAATAAACTTTTGAAACAATCCAAAACCTGTTATCCAAGGAACTTTTCCTGACAGTAAATAGCCATCTTTTGCGGGAGTCGCTGTGACAGCAGGATTGCCCGATCGCCTTAAATGCGAAAACCCAATACCCAAGCGTAACTCTTTTTGGGCGATGGCGGGCAAGTATCTGCTTTTTAGGATTTCATTGTCGCTGTTGGCAAGCATGGCAGTTGCGCTGTGGTGCTGAGTTTGCAGAAAAGACAAAGCGCCGGAATATCGAGCCGTCAATTCCTGATATTGATAAAAAATCTCCGGTGCAATTTCAGCCCCGCCCCATTTTTGGGGAACTCGCAATGCTAAGAGCGATCGATCTTCCAATCCAGCAACTGCTGTTTTTAGCGCTTCCGAGTCGCTGTCGATAATTTCCGCGTGGGGTGAAACGCACTTTTGCAGGTAAGTTTCTGTGCTGTTAAGCATATCTTGGAAATCCATTTTTTATAATTATTTTATAGCAGAGGTAGGGACACGGCAGTGCCGTGTCCCTACTTATTTCCTCACATTGTGCACCCTTTTCAAGAACAGGCTTTCCGGCCTGTTCCACAACAAATAAATTATATCTATTGTGGAACGGGCATCTTGCCCGTTCCACAACAAACAAATAAATTATATCTATTGTGGAACGGGCATCTTGCCCGTTCATAAAAGGCTTGTTGAGAATGTAACAATTAACTTTTTACCACACTTTCCAAGGAGCCTTGCCTTCATCCCAAAGTTCGTTTAAATACTTATATTCTCGATAAGTATCCATCGCAAAGAAGAAGCCATCATGACGGTAAGCCATCAACTCTCCCTCTGAGGCCAAACGCTGCATCGGCTCCTGTTCTAAAATACAATCATCTCCCCCCAAATACTCAAATACCCGGCGGTTAAATATCATATATCCAACACTAATCCAGCCGTCTATTTGAGGTTTCTCAGAAAATTCTACTACGCGGCTGTCGCTGTCTACATCCAAAATTCCAAAGCGAGAGATCGGGCGAAATGTAGTGACAGTTGCCAGCTTACCGTGAGACTTGTGAAAATCGACTAAGGCGTCAATATTGACATCAGCAACTCCATCGCCGTATGTCACCATGAAATTATCGCGATCGATATATTTTTCGATCCGTTTTACCCGCCCTCCCGTCAGGCTTTCTGCCCCAGTTTCAGCCAGTGTCACCTTAAAATCTTGTTCGCGATGTTCCTCGTGATAAGTGATGGTATTTTGGCGTCCCAGACAGATAGTAAAGTCATTGTTCATGGCTTCATAATTGAGGAAATATTCTTTAATCATGTTGCCGCGATAGCCCAAGCACACAATAAAGTTTTGGAAACCGTAGTGTGCATAGATCTTCATGATGTGCCAAAGAATCGGATGCCCCCCTACATCAACTAAGGGTTTGGGACGAAATTCTGTTTCTTCTCTGAGACGAGTACCGAGACCGCCGGCTAGGATAACTACTTGCATTTTTTCACAGTTTTAAAGATAATTAATTAATTTATCATCAATCATTAGTGATTTTTTGAAAAAATTATTAATATTTAATCAGGAACGGTGAAGCTTTGTAAACCACAAAAATCACGAACTATTATAAATAATCGTAGGGTGTTCGGTACGCACGGTGTATTTATGAATAATCCTAGGGTGCGCGCCGAACACGATATATTTAAATACTGCGTGCAATTTATAACTAACAGTAGGGCGTGCACTGCCCACTGTATATCTGAATGTTACACCTAATTTATAACTGACGAATGGTAGATTATAAAATAGACAAAAAAACAGCAAT
>JAICRN010000798.1 GCA_025937335.1 Microcoleus sp. TY_ISSM_2_bin.22 | reverse complement strand
TGCAAGTCGTTGTATAATTGGTTGCCACAAATATATAACTCAAAAAGAGGAAAAATGGTTTAGGGGCGGTATAATTTGATTAAGATCGCGATCGCAAGATAGAAACAGTTTCTGTAGTAATTCGTCTGCCAGAGCGGCAGCACAACCATTAATCTAAGCTATGGATATCCGTACCGAAAAGCCAGAAGATGTAGAAGCTGTTCGCAACGTTAATATTGCGGCATTCGGGCGAGAAAATGAGGCCAACTTAGTCGATCGATTGCGGGGAATGGAATCTACATTTTCCTTCGTTGCCGTACAATCCGATCGCATTGTCGGACACATTTTATTCAGTCCGGTTGTGGTCGCAGGAAAATGTTCCAGCAATTTGTCGATTCTGGGGTTGGCACCAGTCGCAGTTCTTCCCGAATACCAGCGCCAAGGTATAGGAACGCTGCTGATCCAGCAGGGTTTAGAAGAGTGCAGGCGATCGGGATTTCAGGCAGTGGTTGTGCTCGGTCATCCAGATTTCTATTCGCGTTTTGGGTTCATTCCTGCTAGTAGAAAAAGCTTGAAATGCGAATACGATGTGCCAGATGAGGCTTTTATGGTTTTGGAGTTAGAAAGTGGATCTTTGCAGGATTGCAGCGGAACGGTGAAGTATCGATCGGAGTTTAGTCTATGCGAGTGACATTCGCGGCGGTTTTTCTGACGATGTATCGTACAACCAACATTACACAATTGAGATTTAGGAATTAGAGTGGAAAGCTGTTGTGCTGTACTTGCTTTTGTGAAGCATAAAATTTGCACAACTATTGCCCAGCAAAATTATAGCGCTTCTCATAAAGATGAGGTATTTACTAATTAATTAACAATTCCTCAATCCCCCAATCTAAAATCTAAAATCTAAAATCTAAAATCTAAACTTGTACCTCATCTATCTGAAAAAGGCTATATTTAAACGCCCGCTTTTCCCCTCTCCACGTTTGCACCGTGCAAAGCAAAAACCGGAGTCGGAGCAGATTTCCCCTTCAGAGAAACAGCTCCCAAAGCCTCGCAAATGAAGTTTAGCTCGATCGACTCACACACCCTTTCAGCAATCAAAATTTGATTTTCCCCCGCCTTGCTCATCAACCGAGCCGCCGTATTCACCGTATCGCCGAGGATATTAAACTCCCTGCGCCCTCGCGGTTCCCCAACCTCAGCAGCAAACACCGGCCCCAGGGACAGCCCAATTTGACAGCTTACTTTTATTTCTTGACCCTCGATAATTACCGGAGGCAAGGCTGCAATCATATCTCGGATCGCAATTGCCGCACTAGCCGCGCGGCTGGCGTCATCGGTGTGAGCGTCGGGTACGCCAAAATAAATCAGCATATCCGAACCGTCTAAGTGCGCCGTTACTTTTTGCAACACGCCCCCTTGAGCTGACACTACAGCATCAATCGACGCAAACACCCGAGAAAAACCCAGTACCAGATTGACTTCTTCCTCCAGCGAAGCTTTGTCCACAGACTCGGGTAAACCAATCAAGTTGACAAACATCACCGTCGGTTCGGGAAAATCGGGCGGGATTTTCCGCCTGTCAGCATTTTCCACCAGCAGTCTCAGAATGGCTTTGGGAATATAACTAGCAAGGGGTTCAAGCCGCTTCACAGCTTCCCCGATTTCTTTTACCAAGCCCGAAACGCTGCGATCGAGCAATACCGAACTCGGCATCCGCCGCCCAGTCAAAGTGATATCATACTCTC
>JAICRN010000477.1 GCA_025937335.1 Microcoleus sp. TY_ISSM_2_bin.22 | reverse complement strand
TTCTAATAAATCTGTTAGCGGGCGCTGCGGAATATGCGGTAACGTGTGATATAATGCTTCAACTAATTTGTAAGCTACTCCCACTCCTGAAAGGTTAAATAGTTGGTGGTTTGGGGAAAAGTAGCGGGGATTGATAATTGCTGTAGCTGGCGGGCGATCGTCTGGTAATGTATGATGGTCGGTGATAATTGTATCGATGTTTAAACTTGTGGCGTATTCGATTTCGGCGATATTTGTACTGCCAGTATCGCAGGTAATAATTAAGCTAATTCCCGATTTGGCTAATGCGTCTATTCCCGGGACATTGAGTCCGTGAGATTCGGTTAAGCGGTTAGGGATGTAATAAGTTAGTTGGTCATTTTGAGCAAAAAATTCTCCCAGTCCGTCCCAAAGTACGGAAGTTGAGGTAATGCCGTCGGCGTCAAAGTCTCCCCAAATTGCAACTTTTTCACCGCTGTTTCGTGCTTGCTGGATTCTTTCTATTGCCCAGTTCATTTCTAGTCCGAATTCAAAGGGACTTGCTGGTTGGTAAAGTTTGGGATTTAAAAAACCGGGTATTTGTTCGGGGTTTTGAATTCCTCTATACCAGAGAAGTGCGGCGGCATAGTTTCCGGGGAGTTCTGGTGCGTGGTTTCTAACAGCTTGGATCAGCCAAGCTGGGGGCTGGGATAGGGGTTGAGTTGGCAAATTTTGAAGTAGTTCTGTCATTCGATTTTTGATTTTAGATTTTAGATTTTTGATTTTTACCACAGATGAATCCGAGGGCTTTTTTGTATGTTAAATAAAACTTAAGCTAGTCACTGGTTCCCCGGCTCTGCCTGGGAACCCATTTCCAGAGGTTCTGCCTCGCTTGCGATGGGGAAAATTGGAGGCAGAGCCTCCGTATTGGCGTTACCAGGCAGAGCCTAGTAACGAGTAAAATTCCGTATTGGCGTTACCAGGCAGAGCCTAGTAACGAGTAAAATTTGGGGGGTTTGTTTATATATTAAATAAATATTTCGTCGATTATAGCAAGATTTGGCAGCCAATCTGTGGGAGTTTCTGCGGGAAGATATGGTGAGGGAGTTTTTGTGTCTGGTGTGCGGTTGCAGCGAGTGGCAAATTGACAGGAATCGCAAAGATTGGAACTAATTTCTACTTGAGGTAAGAATTCACCTTTGTCGGTATAGCGCTGTCGCCAGTCGGTTAGCTGCTGCAATAGGTGGGTTAAATCTTGTTTTGTGCGATCGTGTTCTGTTTGGTTGTAATCAAATGTGAGTTTTTGCGGCGGTTCTTCTCCTTGCAATTGTACGAACCAGTATGTCATGGAAACTTGTTCGGGGGAATAGTCGCTGGTTTCTACTAAGACGTATAAATAGAGGCGAGTTTGCCAACTTTCGGCTATCCATTTTGATTTTTGAGGGCGGGGATAGGTTTTCCAGTCGAGAATTTGGGCGGCGTTTGGTTCTGCTATTAGCAAGTCATAGATAACGGTGAATAGGTAGTCTTGGAAAATTAGGGTGCGGGGGTGTTCGGCTTGGCGGAAAATTCGTGAAGCGTAGCTATCCCGTAGGGAATCGCTATTTTCTGAATTGGCGAAGAGTTCGGGCGCTGTGTTGATAAATGCTGCCACACAGCGTCCCAGTTCGGGGTCTTGTTGGATGATAAATTCAATGGGAAGTCCGAGTTCTCGCTGCTGCATTAATAAGTGAAAGTGGCTTCCCCATGTGAGTTTTTCTTTGTGTTCTGGGGAGGCGGTGGTGGCTAGGAGTTCTAGGTAGCTGTGTTGGAATTTGCGGGGGCATTCTTCGAGGATTTTGAGTTGCGTTTGGGAGAGTCGGAGCATTTTTTTATGATTTTAAATTTTAGATTTTTTATGATTGTAAGGGGTAGAGATATTTTTTTAACCGCAGATGCCGGCAGATGGACGGAGATAAACGCAGATAAATTAGGGCGATCGCATTTTTGGAGGAGAGTGCGATCGCCCTTTGCTTTTCCAAGTGCGATCGCCCGTTCAGATCGATCCAACGCTAATTAATCTTCCCCTAACTCTGAAAACAATAATTCCAAGTCTCGATCGCCCCGCAGCACGCGAGCAATATCAATCCCGTCCGATCTCGCGTAATAAAAAATTAAATAATCCCTAACAATAAATCCGCGCAAGTTGGGGGATAACCTCTCATAGCGTTTGCCCATATTGGGAAATTCGGCGACAAGTTTACATTTTTGACGAATTGCATCAAAAAGCTCGCTGGCTGCCCTGGAACTATTGCCAGCAATGTACTCACAAATCTCATTCAAGTCTCGGACGGCTTCATCTGAAAATGTATAACTGTTCATGCCCCTGACTGTTCTCTTAGATCGATCTTTTCTTGAATTTTGGCAAACACAAGTTCTCCATCTGTCACTTGTCCCTTAGCAATTTGTGCAGTTCCCACTGCTATTTTCTGGCGGAGTTCTTCGATGCGTTGTTTTCGTTCTCTTAAAAGTGCGATCGCTTCTCCAATTAGTTCTTCAGCGCTGCCATATTTTCCGCTTTGAATTTGCGCTTGAATAAACTCTTCGTATTCCGGCTTTAAGATAATATTCATTGACCTGCTCCTTTAAATCACACAAAGGTTACTGCACGACCGTGACATCTTTTGCAGATTAGCTTAGCACAAATATCAACATTTTCATAGGTTGTGGCAGCCCTAAAGTCGAGCTTGAAAAATTTATTGTGAATTGCGTACGATCGCACTTTTCGCTAACCTCTCTACAACTTCCCAATTTGTTGAGCAAACCACATCGCCGCCGTCCCATTTCCCTCACCCAAAAGTTTTAAAGTCTCGGACAGCAAAGCAATTGGCAATCCCTCAAGCGCACCGGAAACTTCGCATTCTTGATATTTCCCGTTTTCCTGCAAGCGAAATGCCAAAACTCTCTCGCCCTTAATATCTACTACCCAAGACTCAGGAATTCCCAAAGCAGCATACAACCGCTTTTTTTCATCTAAATCGCTTGCCAAAGTCGTATCGGAAGTTTCTATCACTAAATCGGGAATTCGCGATTTATTTAGATTAAGTCGGCGCGGTTCCCCTTTTTGCCACTGGATGAATTCTCCGCCGACATATAAAATGCGATCTGGCGCACCTCCTCCCACCTTTGGCTTCTCAATTACACATCCACCCAAATCATCGAAAGCTTGTCCTCCTTTGCTGACAAACCAGGCGTAAAATACCAGCGTCAAGAGGTTGTTAAATCTGGCGTGCTGAGGCCCTTCATTACCCATGTCTATCCAAAGATATCCTTCATAAAAAAATATTCTCGCTTCCTCCAAAGAAGGATCTTCGCAAGCAGCTACATAATCTTCCCACGTCGCGGCTTGCCATTGGGGAATTTCTCCCACTTGAGACACGATGAATTTTGCAGTTGTAGAAGTCATGATTTAAAAGCAAATTGAGGATAAAATTATCCTAACTTAGGTTGATATTTATCTGCTGCGGTAATTGGTATTTAGTAATTTGTCAATTTTTATAGCCCCCCTTTTTTAAGGGGAGCTCAGATTCTTGTGCTTATCGAATTGCTGTGGGCGCCGCAATTGCTACTTCTAAGTCTGGTTGCAAGTCAAAGACTACAACAAGCGTTGCTTGAGGCATGAGTTGACGCAGACACAGCAAGTGTCCGTCAGCATCCGATCGACTGCGAAATCGCCCCACAATCGCCCGCTGCATACTGGGCATGAGTTTGGCGATCGCCCAAGGGTAAAGGCGTTTTTGGTACGCGATCGCCCCAGGATTCGCAGCGCATCCCTGTTGATAACCGTTTTGTGGCATGATGGTTTAGTATCCTTTATGGACTACAGGAAAGGGCGTTAGTAAGTCTCTTGCCGGAAATCGACTCACGCCTCTACTACTATGATTAAACACCAAATAGGTCATATACGTCAACTATTAACGGTAAAACTTAACGTTTTGTCCGTCAAAAGGTTCTGTCAGCTATGGATCTGAGAGCCTTAAGAGAACGTGCGGGGCTGAAAATTATAGACGTAGCACATATACTAGAATGTGCGGAATCTTCTATTCGCAACTGGGAAAAGGGTCGAACATTGCCAAAAATGGAAGTTTGGCAAGTATTCCGAATGCGGGACTTGTATCAATGTACCGAAGCGGAGTTAGTGCTAGCTGTCAGAAAGTCAATGCCGATGGAAAAAAAAGAACAGGAAAAACCGACGGAGTAACAATACTTGTGAAGTCTTAAACTGTTTGCCAAAGTAATAGATTTTTGATTTTTAGCCGCAGATGAACGCGGATCGACGCGGATGAAATTGCGATCGCACTTAATCACACATCACAAAATCACTCTTTTGTCAATACAAAAACACTGTCTTTATTCCCCCGTCCAATCCGCAAATCGCCATCCAAATAAGTGATATCGAGCCATCCCTGCTGTTCGCGAGTATCCAGCCCGAAATCTACAGCAGCGAACTTTTTCCCCGACTCTATCTCATTGATAAACTTGACAGGAGATTCATAGTCAATCAATCGGCGCAATCCCAAAATAGAGCGTTCAAATTTTATCTGCACTCGACGTTCCGAAGTCGCCTCAAATCTCGCCGCCACGCTGACAATTCCTTCTAAGTAAGGCAAGCCGTAAAGTTCGGCAATGTTGTAAACTTTAGATTCTTGGACGCGGATAGATTGATAAATTTGACCTAATTTCACCAAGGGAAAAGCGTCAAGATTCAGCAGTTCGCGGCTGGTAGTGTACAATAACCGCCAATCACCATTTAAAAGCTCTGCGGCTTCCACAGGGCGTGGTGTGGGGTTGTAATCTTCCAATTTGGCGATCGCGCTTAAAATCGCTTGT
>JAICRN010000180.1 GCA_025937335.1 Microcoleus sp. TY_ISSM_2_bin.22 | reverse complement strand
TATGGTCAGCAGGCCTTAGCGATCGCGCGGCAAACCAAAGACCGCCAAGGAGAAGCAAGTGGGCTCGGGGATCTCGGAACGGCTTACAATTCTCTCAGTGACTATGATAAAGCGATTCAATACCTCAATCAGTCGTTAGCGATCGCGCGAGAAGTTTCCGATCGCCGGGGTGAAGTAATTGCTCTGGACAATCTGGGATTTGCACTCTACAAACAAGGCAATTTTCTAGCAACCGAGCAAACACTCTTTGAGGGAATCAAGGTTCTTGAATCTCTGCGAGCTGGATTAGATCGTAACAGTAAAGTGTCAATCCTAGACACCCAAGCTCACATCTACCAACTTTTACAACAAGTCCTTATTGCCCAGAATAAAACTCAGGAAGCGTTAGAAATTGCTGAGCGGGGAAGAGCGCGAGCTTTTGTAGAGTTATTAGCTGCTCGCCTCGCCCCCTCAGCCTCTGCTCAAATCACCATCAACCCGCCCAACATCGAGCAAATTCAACAAATTGCTAAAGAACAAAACGCCACCCTTGTTGAGTATTCAACAATCAGAAATCAAGCTCTCTATATTTGGGTAATTAAGCCCACTGGTGAAATTACTTTTCGCTCTGTTGACCTCAAATCCCTCAACATTAATCTCGGACAAGCTACGGAAAGCACAAGAGTCGCTGCTGCTACTGGTAGAGGATTAAATGAACAAGATACAGTCTTTGCAGACATGATTCGCGGCACTCGCGATGCTCTGGGTACATCGGAAAATAATCTCTCCTATCAAGCAGCAACAAATCGCCCCAACTCAACCGCTGCTAATTCCCAAACCGCTAACCCGAAATTACAACAACTTTATCAATTGCTGATTGAACCCATCGCTGACCTTTTACCAACCGAACCCAACGATCCCGTTATCTTCATTCCGCATCAATCCATCTTTTTAGTTCCCTTTGCTACCCTACAAAATGCTCGAGGTCAATACCTCGTTGAAAAACATACCATCGTCATTGCTCCCGCCATTCAAATCTTGCAGCTAACCCACCAAGCGAGACAAAAAAACCGACAAACTTCCCCCCAAAATATCCTCGTTGTCGGCAATCCCACCATGCCCACAATTGGCAACCCCCCGCAGCAATTAGATCCGCTCCCTGGCAGCGAACAGGAAGCCCAAATCATTGCCAAACTTCTCAACACTCAAGCACTGATCGGCTCTCAAGCCACGAAAAAAGCTATTATTCAACAAATGTCAAATGCTCGGATTATTCATCTAGCGACTCATGGTTTATTCAAGGAAGTTAAAAGGCAAGATATACCCGGAGCGCTCGCCCTGGCTCCCTCGGGAAATGATGACGGCTGGCTCACTTCCAGCGAAATCTTAGATTTAAAATTAAATGCCGAATTAGTCGTTTTAAGTGCTTGCAATACAGGTAGAGGAACAGTAACCGGTGATGGTGTTATTGGCTTATCTCGCTCATTAATTACTGCCGGAGTTCCCAGCATCATCGCGTCTTTGTGGTACGTTCCCGACGCTCCCACCGCTGAATTAATGGCAGAATTCTATCGCCAGTTACAGCAAAATCCTAATAAAGCTCAAGCCTTGCGACAAGCAATGCTAATCACGATGAAAAAGCATCCAGATCCCAGAGATTGGGCTGCATTTACCCTGATTGGTGAAGCAGAGTAATAGCTTTTAGGACTTACGCAAGTGGCACATAGAGTAGGCGGTAAGGTAAATCCTAAAGGATTTACGCAGGCACACTAGATATACAGCATATTCCAGGTTTATGAAGTACAGTAGCAGCAGCTTGTAAACCAGTTTTTGAAGTGCTTCGTATTCCTAAAAGGGTGAAACTTAAAGGTTTTTTGGGGGCGCGATAGTAAGTAGGTTATTACTGAGATATTGCACCATTTTCAATAAGCATTTTATGAACAGGCAAGATGCCTGTTCCACAAGAGATGATTTTTTTGTGGAACGGGCATCTTGCCCGTTCTTGAGAATGGTGCAAGATGTGAGTTATTACAAATAAACATTACATGAGGAGAGGGCGGATTGATAAATATTGTGGATGTGAATCAAAGATTGTTGGTAAAATCCGCCCTACAAATATTACGGTTAATTTACCCAAAACAATCTAATTTAATCACTCGGCAAACTCAATTTTAATACCTGTCCAACTGATACCTCGTGCTTGTGTGTCGCTACCACCACCGCACCTTCTAATCGCGGATCGTAACATCCCACCCAAGCCGCAGGATGGCATTCGTGTACTAAATACCCGTACAGCCAAATTGAGCCTCTACCTTCAATGACAATCCCTTGGCTGAATTGAACATTTTGAGGAAGTTTCAAACCTTGTAAATCCTCGGGTGTGATAATACCGTCTTGAGTTGCAATTCGCAAGCGCAAAAGTTGGTAAGCTAAACCGTCTTGAGTTTGATGGGGGATTATTTTTAATTCAATAGGGTTCATTGGATGCACAAAAGTTGAATGCTGCGATAAAATCATATACCTTTTAGGGTAAATTGGGAATCCGATCGCCAACTTTGAGTCCCAATTGGGCCGCCCTTCCGCCTCTGAGTTCAATAACTCCGTCAACGGGAACATCCGGACCGTAGTTGGGGCAGGTTTCGCCCAAACACGGCGGTACGTTAGGAATTATCGCCTGCACTACGCCTTCCCGCAGAAAAACCATATCGAGCTCAATAAACACGTTTTTCATCCAAAAACGCACGTTTCGCGCGGGTTCGATCGGGAAAAACATTCCCCTGTCATCCGGCAATTCTGTGCGAAACATTAAACCTGTCGCTTGCTCTTGGGGAGTTTGCGCCACTTCCAGTCCGATCGCGCGATCTGCTATAATCGTGTTAACAGAAATTGGCAAAAGCTGACCTCTATCTATTCCGCCAAACAGCGAGATAAAGTTTGATTCAGTCAGATTATTGTTTCCCGAAACTACTCCTAAATAATTACCCGAGCTTTTATCTTTCATAATAGTTTGGTTGTCGGAAACAGAAAGCTCCAAATCGCTAAACTTCATGCCTTCTGTCAAGACAATTTTATCATTGCCGTTGCCAAAATCTGTAATTATATCGGCTTCAGTAATAGTAGATGCGGCGGAGGTTCTTTCAATCACAAATAAATCATCGCCTGCGCCTCCTGTCAAGATATCCCCGGCTTCGCCGCCTATTAGCAAATCGTTACCCCGATCGCCAAACATCCAATCGGAGTCTTGTCCTCCATAGATTGTATCGCTTCCCTGTCCTCCAGACAGGGTATCAGCGCCTTCATTTCCTGCCAGCAAATCATTTTCCCGATCGCCAAAAATTCGGTCGTTTCCCCCCAAACCTCGAACAGTATCATTACCCGCAAATCCTCTAATCGTATCGTTGCTGAGAGTTCCCAGGAGAAAATCGAAGCCGAAAGTACCGTCGATGTTAACCATTTTGCGTTTAATGATGCGTTTAATAGAAGGAAGATTTGGCGATCGGCATCCGCCAACCCGTACCAAAAGCTCGATCGCTAATTTTCAAACCCGGCGCTGCTTGTCGCCGTTTAAACTCCGCTTGCCTCACTAATTTTACTACACGTTTAACCACCGTTTCATCGTGTCCCGCAGCGATAATTTGTTGGGCAGATTCGTGATGTTCGATCGACCGCTGCAAGATGTCATCCAAAACATCGTAATCCGGCAAAGAATCTCGGTCTATTTGTCCGGGTTTCAGTTCAGCACTCGGCGCTTTAGTAATAATATTAACCGGAATAATTTCCTTTTCCAGGGGCGGAGACGGGGGCAGCGCCCCTACATATCCGCCAGAATTCAGCCACCGACAAAGCGAATAAACGCGAGTTTTCGGCACATCAGAAATCACCGCCAACCCCCCATTCATATCGCCGTAGAGAGTGCAGTAACCCACCGCCATTTCCGACTTATTGCCAGTCGAAAGCAGCAGATGTCCGAACTTATTAGAAATTGCCATCAACAGATTGCCTCGAATCCGCGATTGAATATTTTCCTCAGCAATCCCGAAAGTTGTATTCACAAACAAATCGGCGAGAGTGCGATCGTAAGTTTTCATCAAATCGCCGATCGGCAATAGTTCGATCGCGATGCCCAGATTTCGGGCTAATTCCAAAGCATCATTAACCGAATGATCCGAACTGTAAGGAGAAGGCATCAGCACCCCTAGAACATTTTCCGGCCCGATCGCGCAACTGGCGATCGCCGCCACCAAAGCCGAATCTATCCCGCCGCTTAAACCGAGTACAACTTTAGAAAAACCGCACTTGCGAACATAATCTCGCACTCCCAAAACCAAAGCCGCCCAAATTTCGGCATCTCCTTCTGCCGGATGAAAACTCAAATCAGTTGTGGAACGGGCATCTTGCCCGTTCCCGCCGCTGCCAAATAAATCTTGTTTAGCTGCGTCATATTCGAGCACCGCAAAATCAGTTTCAAAAGAAGCTAATACCTGAATCAAATCACCCTTTCGATTCACAGCAAAACTGCTGCCGTCAAAAATAATATCGTCATTTCCCCCTACCTGATTAGCGTAAATAATCGGTATCCCGCAGCGGATGACGCTGTGCTGCAACATCGCCGATCGCACTCCTCGCTTCCCGGCACAGTAAGGCGATGCCGACAAATTCACTACTAAATCTACGCCCAATTTTTCCAAATCGGAAACAGGATCGCCCGCGTAACTGCGTTTACCCCAAAACTCCTCATTATTCCACAAATCTTCACAAATTGTCACGCCGATTTTGACTTCGCCAATAGAAAAGTAATTGCTGTTTTCTCCCGCTTCAAAATATCTATCTTCATCAAATACATCATAAGTAGGCAACAAGCGTTTATGAAAAACTTTTTCTACAGCGCCATTTTGCAACAAAACAGCGCTGTTAAACAATGGTTTTCCGCCTAGTTGAACCGCATTAGCATTAGGTAAGGCAGTGCCGACTATGACTGCCAACTTCGGCGGCAAAGCTTGCGCCAGTTGCTGCAACTGTGCGCCTGCTGCTGCAATGAAATTGGGATCTATCAACAAATCGCGCGGCGGATAACCGATCAGGGAAAGTTCCGGTGTTAGCAATAAGTTTGCGCCCTCAACCTCCGCTTTTTTCGCAGCCTCCAAAATTAGGTTGGAGTTGCCAAAGATGTCACCAATAGTAGGGTTGAGTTGTGCGATCGCAATTTTCATATCACCAAATCACCTCATAAATATTGCTAACAGTCCGCCCGCGCGGACTCGATTTCCTATAGTCCTAGATTTGAATATAGGGAAACTTTACTCAGATTTGTAATGTTTCAATTCTTCCTCAATATAATAATTTACCAAATCCCGGTAAATATTTTCAACCACATCAGGATTCAAACCCGATTCTAAAGCCCACTCGCGCCGCTGCTGTAACATAGCATGAAAGCGATCGGGCGATCTAACGCCAGCTTCACTCGTTTTGAACCTTGCTGCCGCGACGACGTATTTAAATCTCTTGCTCAAAGCGTCGATCACTTCTCGATCGATGATATCAATTTCCTCCCGAACTTCCTGAATATTAGCGCATTCATCAGGGTCTTTCATCGCCCGCACTCCTTAATAGCTTCTATTATAATGTTACTCAATCGATCCCCGAATGTCACCCAAGGAACAGCTAGATAAACACCAGCGGCTTATTTTTGAAAGGAGCAAAAGCGGCCGCATCAAAGCGGTACAAACTAGCAGGGCGGCCAGCCCCCCGCGAAACCTTAACACCGGTATCGCACAAAAAACCCAATTTCAACAATCGAGCTCTAAAATTAGAATAATCAGAAAAATTTTCCCCCAAAATAGTTGTATAAAGTTGATACAAATCGCTCAAAGTAAAAAGTTCCGGCAAAACTTCAAAAGCTACCGGACTGTATTCAAGTTTGTTACGCAGTCGCCGGTATCCGTATTCGAGAATTTGATTGTGATCGAATGCCAGCTTAGGAACTTGTTGCACGGGATACCAAGCAATGCCGCCGACGCGGTGGCCGACACCCGCAACTACACTGCCAGCAATTAACTCAGCTTCCTCAAACCGAACCAAAGCAAAATAACTAACCGAAAGATAACGATCGCCCCTGGTAAATTCCCGAGGATCGCGCCCCGGTTCTCCGAAAGTATACAATTGCTCCAGATACAAATTTTTTACCCGAATTTTCTCAGACAAAATCCGGTAAGCGGCATTTTCAAGAGACTCTCCGTGCCGCACCAAAGTACCGGGAAGACTCCAAGAATCAATAAACGGTTCGTCTTGCCGCATTACTAACAGCACCAACAAGCGGTTCTGCACAGTATCGACGGAGAAAATAACATTATCTACTCCTACTTTAAAGTCAGCTAACGAGCAACCTTCGCTCTTTTTTGTGCCTCGTGCCATGCGTACAAATGCTCCCTATGGATGTAATCTTCGATGGTCGGAGTCAGAGCTTCCCTGTCTCCTGTTTCCCGATAGGAGGTAGAAGAAACATTGGGAGCACTCAAAGATGCGATCGCCACCTTTGCACCCATGCGCCTCAACTGCCACAAATCTAATTGTTCTGGCGGATAACCCGGTCGCGGTACTATCAGCAACTCCACTTTTTTTAACAGTTCTTCAAATTTGTACCAGCGAGACAATTGCCCCACTAAATCCGAACCTATTACCAGCGTCAAATCTGCATTCGGCCACAGCAATCTTGCTTGTTCCACAGTTTCCAGCGTCCTCGGACTGCTGAGTTCTGGATGCAAGCAAAGATTGTGTCTCGGCGAATTAATTTCTTGAATCATTAACAGCAGCATTGCCGATCGGTGTTCTAGAGAAGTCTGGTGCGACTTAAAAGGATTGTCCGACGCCCAAACTGCTACCCAATCAAAATTTTGGGAAAGCCAATTCAGGATAGTTTTGTGTCCCGCTGTAGGCGGATCGGCACTGGTTCCAAAAAGAGCAATCTTCTGCATAAGGAATGGGTAATGGGGAATTGGTGACTGTTGACTGTTGACCCTTCGACGGAGCTCAGGGCATCGCTGTTGACTGTTGACTACTGACTACTGACTACTGACTACTGACTTCAATCTAAAATCTAAAATCTAAAATCTAAAATCGATTGACTCTTTTTAGTTTTTTGAGTGAGACTCTGCAAATCTGTAGAAATTTCCACTGGCGGCGAAATCGGGTTGTCAAGTTGCCGAGTTTCGGCTCGAAGACTGGCGACAGAAGCAGCAGTTCGTTTGGCGATATCCTCCAAACTTTCCTGGTTCTGCACTCGTTTCCCATCCTTGACAACCAACTCCATTAATGGTAAATGAGAATCGCAATTGTGAATAATTTCCCCTGACAATCCCAAACAATCTCCGAGAATTTGCCCATTTTTAATATGTCTAAAAATTTGCTTTCTTCCTGGATATGTTACCTTGCCGCTTGCCTCTTTCATCACCGGAATACCGTCAATTTCCACCAACTTATAAACACCGTTCACAGGCGAACCGCTGACCAACTTCGTTCCCAAACCGTAACCGTCAATACAAGCGCCGCTACTTTTTAATTTAGCAATTTCTCGATCGTCCAAATCGCCGCTAGCAAAAATTGGAACACCCGGAAGGATCGATCGCACTTCCCGAGACAGCACCGCCAAATCGCCCGAATCGAGCCGCACCCCTTCCAACTGCATTTCACCGCTATTTACTCGATCGGCCAACATCCGCGCCGCCGCCACAGTATTATAAGTATCGATCAGCAGCGGTGCCCCGGGAAAACAGCGGTGAAAAGCTGCAAACGCCTGATTTTCGCTGCCTTCGAGAGCCGCCACAGCCATTACCAAAGCATGAGCCATAGTACCTACAGGTTTGCGGCCCAACTTCAAAGCAGCCAAAACATTAGAAGTTCCGTCGAACCCCGCAGCCAAGGCCGCCCTAGCCGCCCACACAGCAGCTTGAGGCCCAAAAGCCCTGCGCGTCCCGAATTCCAGCAACTTAGCCTCCGGGCCCGCCGCATCCCGCATCCGCGCAGCCCGCGTCGCGATCGAAGTTTGATAATTTATGGCATTCAACAAATAAGTTTCCACTAACTGAGCCTGCCACAGAGGAGCCTCAATTCGCAGCAGCGGCTCGTTGGCAAACACCGCCGTCCCCTCCGGCACCCCCCAAACATCGCCAGTAAAGCGGGCTGTGGCCAGTAAAGTCCAAAATCGCTCCGGCGCACCTGCAAAAATGCCAGTGGACTGCAAAGCCTCTATTTGCGCCGGCGAAAACCGAAATTTCTCCAAATAATCGAGAACTTGAGCCAAACCCATCGCGATCGCGTAGCCAAAACCCTCTGGCAGCCTGCGCGCGAACAACTCAAAACTCGCAGCCCGCCCGTCGAGTCCTTCCCCAACGTAACAAGCCGCCATCGTTAGCTGGTAGAGATCGGTCAAAAGGCTGTAATCTGCTGAGGAAACCGTCAATTCCCGGTCTTCTAAGATTTCTTCAAAACCTGTGAGCTGCAGGCTTTCTGTGGTAGTTTTCATAAGAAAAACCCCGAACAAATTTCTTTGTTTTAATTATAGTGACTAACACCATATCTTTTTGTAAAATTTTGATAAAGGTTGCAGATATTTGTCTGAATAATTGCTTGAGTACGGCGTTGACTAGCAGAATTTAGGTGGCTGGAGGCACGAATATTATGGTAGAATCCATAAAAATACCTAATTTAACAAACTCAGGAATTAACCGCAAACACTCAAACGTTCCAGGTTTTTGACGAAAATATCTGGTTGCAGCCTTGAACCGAGTTAGAAAACCCGGTTTCTGAGGGTCGGGAGTGCGATCGCCACTGCATGAGTTGAGCAAGGAAAAATCTACCAGCAAAAGGTCGATCGCCTACAAATGCGTAATTCCTAAAACCTTCAGTTTACTTCTATGTTGCAGACTAATAAGTAATTCAAATAAATATTGCTAAAGTCATCCATAGCCCAAAAATCCGAGTAATCTAATAAGTATCAGAACCCAGATAAGAGAGGCAGATTCTATGAATCTTTCT
>JAICRN010000709.1 GCA_025937335.1 Microcoleus sp. TY_ISSM_2_bin.22 | reverse complement strand
TACCTTGTCTAGCTTCTAACGGGGTTGTCACCCCCCCAGGAAAATCACAGAATCTTCTAGGCAAGTTCTTGTTTGCCAAAACCGCACTTGTCGTAAGCAAAATTCAGCAAAGGTACTGGCAGCTTTTCAGCAATTGTCGCCCTCAGAAGAGGAAGTTGTTGCTAGCAGTTGTTTGGGACAGTGCGGCAACGGGCCGATGGTGTTGGTGCTACCAGAAGAGGTTTGGTATAGCGGTGTTTGTCAGGAGGAAGTTGCGGAAATAACTGAGCAACATTTGCGGGGAGGAAAGCCGGTGGAGAGGATGCTTTACCGCAAGTTTCACCGACTTTCTAAGTAGTCGATCGCCCGCCGTTAAAATTCTTCCGCAAACAACCGGCGGAGAATTTCCGTGACTTCGGCGCAAAATCTGGCGTCGAGTTCGATCGCCAAGCGATCGACACTACTGGAACCGCCTACAGCTTTTTCTGCCCGCAAACTCATGGCTAAGGTTCTGAGTTTTGCCGGCTTTCCCGCCGCCTTCGGTCGTTCGTCAACAAACCGGACTAAAGCCACGTAAACTGTTTCTAGGGTTCCCCGGATCGAGCTCAGTCCGTAACCCAATTTTGAGATAATTACTGGAGAAGTGATGAGGCTATCCATCCCCAAAGTTTTAATTGCTACGTCCACATATCGAGCGCTGTCATGTCCCATTGCTCGGACAATGCTTTCTAAGCTGTTCCACTGAGATGCTTTCAGGCGCGATCGCTGTTCGATGTGGAAGTGCCATCCTAACATGGAAATTAGTCTGGTCAAGTCATAAGCAGATACAGAATTACTTTGTTTGGTGCTATTTAATGCGGCACTTAAAAGCACTTGTTTTTTGGTGAGATCGAATATTTTTGGGTTGTTGAGATAAGGAATTTCTCCGTAATCGCCGCGAAAAATTAGGTCATTATTGCCAGTAGCGCTCTTTAGCCATTGCTCTAGTCCTATGCGAGTATCGAAGCGTTTGAACATCGCAGCTAAGGAGTTTGAACTTGCTATATTGGAGGCATAGTTAATCATGTCTTTTGCTACGTCGTAAAAGTAAAAATCGTGTCTTAGCCCGTTGCCATCTCTAACAACGCAGTTGTCAATGTCGCAGTCGGGATATTTGCTATTTATTTGACTGACGATATTAAGGAGTGCGATAATTTTAGTTGCACTCCACTGCTCAGCATTGGTAAGTGCGTTTTTTCCCAGCCACTGCGCCTGAATTTTGCCGTCTACAAAAGTACCAATACAAACACAGGCTTCTTTGATGTCTGCGTGGAGAAAACTTAAAGCTTGAGAGTTAATTTGAGGCTGTTCTCCCAGGCTGGGAAACGGGGTAAGTTTGAGGGGATTATTGGGGTCGGGAATAGAGCTAATTACTTTTAAGCCGTCGGGTTTCTGTTTGAGATAATCGGGATAGTTTTTAATTTGTTGTTGATAAGGAGATTTTTCAATCCCCCGGTCTAAAAAAGCTAGTTTGTTTATGTTAGCTTGGGCATCTATTTCCATTTGGAGGTAGTTTTTGAAGATGCGCGATCGGTCTTTTGCGAGTTCG
Organism: Microcoleus sp. TY_ISSM_2_bin.22; assembly: GCA_025937335.1. GTDB lineage: Bacteria > Cyanobacteriota > Cyanobacteriia > Cyanobacteriales > Microcoleaceae > Microcoleus. Next base: position 1,310 of record JAICRN010000709.1, on the reverse strand, counting down.
AGGGAGGTGAGGTTCATGATAATAGTTGGCAGCTTGTTACGAATAAGTAAATCACTATACTAGGATTTACGCAAAAAAACCGGGTCGCTCTGCAAAATTTTGGTTTTGAAAACGAAAAACTCATGAATAAACCGGGTTTCAGACAGTAACTGCGTCCAGGACGATATATCTGAGTTCGGGCATTGCGCTCAAGCTTTTTTGCCGCGTACTTGAATCCGTTTGTCGGTTTTTTGTTTCTTAATCCAAGAGACAAATTTCTGGAGTTCAGGGTCATTTTTGAGCTTTTCCAGGGTGTTGAGCTCTTGGGCGAGGTGTTTGTTCTCAAATAGAGAGTGAATCTGGCGGTGACAGGCTGAGCAAATGTCGATTGTCGGGCTTGGGTCTTCGTTTTTCCGCTTGGTGTTTTGTTTGGGGATGAGGTGATGGGCGGTTAATGCTTCCATTTGTCGATCGCACAATTCGCACTGCATAATTTTCTCAATGCTGCTGGATAGGAGAATTGCTACTTTTAGTTTAGCGCGATCGGCTGTGAGAGGGTGAATGAAAGTCGATCGCACTCTCCAAACAATAAAAAACCCCCAATTGGGGGTCATACAAATCTCTTGCGACAGAGGCCGAAAAGCCTCTGGGATCACAAAATATACAGCAACAAAAACAAAACAATCCAAATCACATCCACAAAGTGCCAGTAAATCTCAGTCGCTTCGATTCCGAAGTGGTGCTCGCTAGAATAATGACCTTGCGCGCGCGATCGCCACACAACCGCCACCATCAGCAGCACTCCCAACGTAACGTGCAAGCCGTGAAAAGCAGTCAAAACGTAAAAGCAACTGGCATACAAATTCGTCGTCAAGCCAAACTCTAAATGAGTGTATTCGTAAACCTGACCGAACAAGAAAACTGCGCCCATAGCAATAGTTACGAGCAGCCAATTCCGCATTCCTGCGGCATCATTTTTTTTGATTGCAGTATCCGCATTGTGAATCACAAAACTGCTAGCAATCAGAATTATCGTATTGATTCCCGGCAGCAATAACTCTCGCGCCGGCGTATCTTCAGGAGGCCACACGGGGGCCATCGCCCGATAAATCAAATACGCGGCAAACATACCGAAAAATATCATGCCTTCAGCGCACAGGAAGACAATTACACCTAACATTCGGTGGTCGGGATGCTCGACACCGTGTGCTTCTACCTCGGCCTCGTGGTGGTAATTCAGGGCTGTTTTTGCCGGATCGATCGCTGGAATTTGCATAATAAATTGGTAATGAAGAAGTCAGTTGTCAGTTGTCAGTTGTCAGTTGGCAGTT
>JAICRN010000513.1 GCA_025937335.1 Microcoleus sp. TY_ISSM_2_bin.22 | reverse complement strand
TCGTCGGTGCAACACCTCCCGGGCCAAAGGAACTCGACGGCACTCTCGGAAGATTGAGATTGGGATTGGGCACTAAACCGCCGTTGCTGTCGCCAGCAGTTCCACCCGTGGGAGACGCACTATTATTGGGACTGGTACTCGGCGAACTTCCCGGATTGAGATTATTGGGATTGGTGGTTGGCGAAGTTCCCGGATTGGGATTATTGGGAGTGATATAGGGCGAACTTCCCGGATTGAGATTATTGGGATTGGTGGTTGGTGAAGTTCCCGGATTGGCATTATTGGGAGTACCTGCGGGCGAAGTTCCCGGATTGGCAGTGTTGGGAGTACCTGCGGGCGAAGTTCCCGGATTCTGATTATTTTGATTGTTGGGATTTGCCGTGCCTGTTGGAGTAGTTATCGGAGTGCCGACAGCATCTCTGGTGACGCTGTTAGGGTTCGGGGCAGCAGGCGGAGTGGCCCCATTGGGGTTATTTGCAGGAGCATTGGCGGGGTTGCCCGCAACCGGAGCAGTGTTTTGGGGAGCAGCATTGCTGCCGCACAAGCTGACTAAATCAAAAGTTGTGCCGCCTGGAGTTTCGATGAAACAAACAGGCACATTTACTTGGGGGTTTGAGGCTCTGGGAAAATCGGCTGTTCCCGGCATGGGACGGCTAAAGGCAGCTTCAGCCACCAGTGGGGTCAAGGCAGCCGATAGAGCGGCGATTGTTCGCAATATTCTCATCAGCGTTTCCTCAAATGTTGAACTGTGTTTGATCCAGTATTGCCCAGAAACTAGAAATTGTCTTCTTCCCAAAATAGGAGCTTTTGCTACTCCTGCTGATGTAGGTTGGGCCACTGAGCTTCAGAATTAAGACATTTGCATCTCAAGTAATTCCTGATGATAACGTTCCAACTCATGCGGTTGATGGATCAGCGGCTGAAGTTGGCCGTTGTGGAGTTGGTAGGCTTGTGTGATTCCAATGCGGCTGAGAAAGTCGAGGTCGTGGGAAATGACCCAGAGGGCGCTCTGAAACTCATTGACTCCATCAACAATCTGATTCACTGTTTCCAAATCCAAATTATTTGTTGGTTCATCTAAAATGAGCCAATCAATTTGAGAAATGCCGATCGCAGCCAGCCCTAATCTCGCTAACTCACCGCCGCTTAAGGCAGATGCAGGCTTGTTCACCTCCTCGTTAAAAAATAGAAAATTTCCTAATTGCTGTCGCAGCAATTGATAGTCTAAGTTTGGGTTTGCCATTTGCATATTTTCTAGGACTGTCCGAGAGCGATCGACCATTTCATAGCTTTGATCGAGATATACCCCTTTTATGGCAGATTTTATGGCAATTTCACCGGCTTCTAAAATTGCTGGAGTTCGCTCCATTCCTAGAATGGCTTGAGCTAAACTGGATTTTCCTGAGCCGTTCTTTCCAGCAATAGCAATGCGCGAGTCTGACGATACGTGAAGCTGAATGTTTTTGATTAATCGGCGCTCGCCTAATCTCAAATCAGCACCTTGGATATCGATTATTTTTTTGTGTTTTTGACTGCATTCTTCTAATTTAACCCTGGTTGTTTTCGTCGTTCTGATTTTGGTTTCGGTAACTTTATTAGTTGCTTTTTCTACAGCGTGTTCGTGTTTTTTCTTAGCACTTCCTGCCATTACTTCAGCTTGTCGCTTCAACGCACCAGCGAGAATTTTCGGAATGCTGTCGGCACGTTTGCGGCCTTGTTGGCGAGATTGAGCTGCTCGTTGTTGTTCCTGAGATGCTGATGTTTGCGCTCGCTTTAGTTCTTTTCGCGCTACTTCGTGGGCGCGTAATGCGGCTTGATGTTCGATTTCTTTTTGCGTGCGATAGAAGGAGTAGTTCCCACCGTAAACCTTTAACTCCGCTGGCGTTAATTCCCAAATCGTATCGACGGTGCGATCGAGAAAAAACGGCTTGTGCGAGACAATAACGAAAGCACCAGAAAATTCTTGCAGTGCTGTTTGCAACTGTTCCAGGGTTAACAGGTCTAAATGATTTGTTGGCTCATCTAACAACAGAATATCAGGCTGCTTCGATAGAGCGATCGCCAACCAAAGTTTCGTCAGTTCTCCGCCGCTCACTGTGCCCAGAGCCTGAGATAGCGAGACTTCCGAGGCAAACTTCTCCTCTAGCAACGTCGTCACCGTCCACCATTCATCCGAATGAGAAGCGATCCAGTCCAGTACCAATTCATTCGATGCAGACAGATTCAGGGTACTGACTTGAGGCAGATAGTAAACACTACCTGTCCTCGCGACTGTGCCAATCTGCGGGATTAGTTGTCCGGCAAGTAGCTTGAGCAAGGTCGATTTACCGCTGCCGTTGCGACCGACTAAGCCAATGCGCGAGCCTTCATGAATCGCAACAGTGATATCTGCGAACAAAGTCCGTGTGGGTGCGACTTCGCAGGTCAAATTAGCTGCGTTGAGAATTGCTTTCTTTTGCATATTTCTGCTCCATCTTGGTTTGCTGAGCCGTCCTCGTAGTGCTGGACGCTCGATCGCAGTGCGATCGAGAGGTCGCTAACCAATTCAAATCTTTGGCTTTCGTAGTTTTTAAAGCACAGAGCGTTGGAAATCGATCGGGATGGGTTAGCAACCAGCAGTTAGCTTCATGGCAGTAAGAATTGATGAACTACAATAAATTACAGTATATTACACCAGTTTTGCGCTGTCAACCCACAGATGTTTTCAATTCTGCGGTACAACTGAGATGTTGCACCATTTTCAATAAGCCTTTTATGAACAGGTAAGATGCCTGTGAAGCGAGAAAATTTATCTTTTGTGGAACAGGTCGGAAAGCCTGTTAAGCGAGAATAGTGCAAGATGTGAGGTACAACGGATACAGTCTTGGACGCAAGGAATCTATTTTGATACCATCTGTAGTGGTAAGGCGCGCACTGTACACCATACTGGCTCTTCCTTACTTAAGCTGTTGCGGCATTTAAATGGTATGTCAAAAAAAATTAAAGTCATGTGGGGTGGGCGTCCCGCCCGCCCTGAATCTTCAATTTAAATGCGCGACAGCTTACTGTGCTAATTAATCTAAAAATAATGGCACAAATTCTTATATAGCAAAGATTTCTGGTCTTGTTTTAGTTGATTTTAGCCGTTTTTTATTAAATTCAGACATAGGTTGATTTTCACCTACTTAAACCAATAGTTTGGCACAGTAAGTAAGGAAGAGCCGGATATGCTGTATGTCCGGTCAATTACCCGTAAGAAAAAGGGTAATTGACCGGACATCATATAACAACTCACTTCCTTTAATACCGAATTCGCGGGTCAACGTAAGCATTCAAAATATCAATTACAATGCTGGCAATTACGACAATTGCTGCAAAAAACACCACAATACCTTGAACAGTTGGATAATCTCGCAAGCTAATCGCTTCGTAAAGGCGATTTGCCAACCCAGGCCAAGAAAAAGTAACCTCTGTTAAAATAGCACCGCCCAAAAGTGCAGCAAAAGTCAATCCTAAGACAGTAATCACCGGAATTAGCGCATTTTTCAGAGCGTGAGCCCATAAAATCTGCAATTCGGGAATGCCTCTGGCTCTAGCTGCTTCGACATAATCTGCTTGCAAAGTTTGCTTGAGATTCACTCTGACAATGCGCTCGAAAATGCCGCTCAATAGAATTCCCAACGTCAAACTCGGAAGTGCCAAATAATGCAAAGATGTGAGAAACTGACCGGGGTTAGCGCTCAGGAGACTGTCAATCGTGTACAGTCCCGTGTAGCCTTGGGGGGCGGGGAATGTCACGGGAAAGCGAGTTCCCAAGGGAAACCAGCCCAACTGCACCGCGAAAATCAACTGCAAAACCATGCCGGCCCAAAAAGCGGGCAGCGAGTAAGTGATAATGCCAAACAAACGGCCTGCAGCATCGAAAATAGTGTTGGGGCGGGATGCTGCCAGGGAACCGATACTGATGCCGACAATTAAAGCTACGGCCATGCTACAAACTGCTAATTCCACTGTAGCGGGGAAATAGTCTCCGATAATTTGCCACACGGTTTGTCCGCGAGTGGTGATGGAGGTTCCCAAGTTCAGACTGAATAAGTCTTTCATGTATTTGAAATATTGCTCCCACAGGGGTGCGTCGAGACCGAGTTGGGTTCGCATTGCTGCTTTGACGGCTGCGGGAGCTCGTGAACCGAGAATGGCATCTATGGGGTCGCCCGGAGTGGCCCGCAGCAGCAAAAATACTGCTGTGGTGATTGTCCACAACATTAGCGGTGCGAGGAGCAAGCGGAGAAAAATATAAGATTGCAGGGCTTTGGAACGAGACATAATATTTGGGAATGGGGAATTGGAAATTGGAAATAGACAGTAAGCTGTCGCGCATTTAAATTGTATGTTGAGGGCGGGCGGGACGCCCACCCCACAATAATTTGATTGTTTTTTAACAGACAATTTAAATGTAGAACAGCTTAGAGTGGATTTTACT
>JAICRN010000419.1 GCA_025937335.1 Microcoleus sp. TY_ISSM_2_bin.22 | reverse complement strand
TACGCGACGGGAAGCCAATCAAATTGCTGCACTGGTTTCTCCCTCAAAAAGCCTGATCAAGTTAGATACTGCCGCCAGCCGTCGGATTGCAACGAGTCCAGAGTTGGCGCAATATCGAATGGTTCATTTTGCTAGTCACGGCATTCTCAATAGCCAGAATCCGCAGCGATCGGGCATGGTTTTGTCGATCGTCGATGACCAGGGATCACTGCAACGCAGTCTACTGTCTACCGCTGATGCGTTTAACCTGAAGTTATCGACCGATCTCGTGGTGCTGAGTGGGTGTACCACCGCGTTGGGCAAAGAAGTTCAGGGTGAGGGGTTGATCGGTCTGACCGGAGGATTGATGTATGCAGGTGCCAAGCAGGTCGTTGCGGGGTTGTGGAATGTTAATGATGACTCCACGGCTCTGCTCATGACTCACTTTTATCAAGGTATGTTGAGCCAAGGTTTGCCGCCAGTTGCCGCCCTGAGATCTGCACAAATCAAACTGTGGCAAAGCCAGAACTGGCAAGCCCCCTATTATTGGGCTGCCTTTACCCTGCAAGGAAGATAAAATGCAAGTTGTCTTGAGTGCCTACAATACAGCAGAGAGCAAAATCCGCACTTAGATCAAATCCGCTCTTCATCGGAATTATTTAGGGTTTGCTGAATAATCGATCGCCAACCAAGAGCTGGAGCTCACGATATCTGAAAGCTCAGTTAAAGATAAGTTTTTTCTGTATCGAGTCCCCCCAATTATAATTGGGGATTATCTTCAACCTAAAAACAGGTGTTCTTTTTCCAAATAGACAGAAAAACACACAAAAAACCCGGCGCCACCAGGTAGCAAGGTTCATGACTAAAAAAGTAATTGCAATAACTGTACCAGATGTATTATCAAGTTTTGCCATGACTCGATTCAGACCGAATCTTCGTTTGCCTTGCCCAAATTTGCCCTCTATCGCATTTCTAATCCTCTCATCTTCCAACGCTTGCTTCTTTTTTGATTTACTGACGTTTGCTGGCGGTCTTCCTAGGGGCGGCCCACTCAGCCTAATTCCTTTTTCTTTACACCATGCTCGGTTTTCTCTTGTACGATAAATGCGATCTGCATGAACGGACTCTGGATAATACCCTGTGAATCTATAATAAGCTTCTACTTGTGCTTTTAAGTCCCCCGATTCGTTAAAATTATCCCAGCTCATCCGGTCTAAAAACACATATCCTTCAAAACAACTGGCTGATAGTTTGGCTCCAAACTCTACGCTTTTTCCGGCTTTTCCTCTGACTATGGGACGAATATGGGGTTGACTTAAACTTACTATTCTATCCTCAATACTCTGTTTATTGTTGTCAAATAACCACTGTTGTTGGCGAACGACTTCTGTGAGAACTAGCAAGGTTTTATATTGCTTTTTATTCAAAGCTTCTAGGGTCGCGCCTAAATTGATTAGCTGTTCAATGTGAGCTAGATTTCTTTTGATGTACTGAAGTTGTTTTTTAATTGCCTGTCTTCTTTTGTTGCGGGTGGGTCGTCTTTGTTTCGCTACTGCTAAGTAGTTTTTTCTTGCTAAACTACGGTAGGTTCTTGGTTTTTTATAGATTTTTTCTTTGATTTGTTTATACAGGATGTCTATGATTTTTTCGGTATGAACTCTGGCTCTGTTTAATAATCCTAAGTCGGTCGGATAACTAATATCGGCTGGGGCGCACGTTGCATCTATGATTAATTTTCCGCGATTGGGTGACTCATTTTGGGCGTCCGAATCCTTTTTTTTTTCGGGTTTGATTGGGGTGATTTCTCGCATTTTTTCGATCGTGCGTTCGTTCACTTTATTAATTAGGTTGGGACTAATTCGTTGCCGAAAGTGTACTAATAGAGATGGGTCAAATGCGAGTTCATTGCTGTAGCTTGATTGACCAATAAAGTATTGCAGATAGGGGTTTTCCCGGATCTGTTCGACGGTTTCGCGATCGCTAATTCCTAATTTTTCTTTAATAATTAATGCCCCCAATGCCATCCGAAAGGATTTGGCTGGTGCGCCCTTTTCGCTCGGGGAAGTTTTCAGCATATTCTGATTCAAATTCTGACCACGGGATTAGTTCGCCCATTTTTACCCAACGGTTGTCAGCAGACAACCTTCCTCCGAAAGGCAGTTCAAACTCGGATGGGGGGCTGGAGGCAAGCTCAGCTTTTTTGTACATGCTCGCAGGTGGTGATGCACGGGTTTTTACCTATTTTACCTGTTTATCTTGCACTTTATTCTCGATCGCGCGCTCGAAACCTTTCGCGACGCAATATGCGCTCGATTATTCCGCAAGCCCTATTTAAAAATGAGGTAAAATGAATAAAAATAGTGAAGCCGCTAGGACAATTTTTTGAGTTGGCTAACTGGGGAAGTTATCGATCAAATTATACCGGAAAGAGTGATCGAGAAACAACCCAAGAGTTGTGAAAAAGCCTGTTTCAAAATTTTGGTCTAAACAAGTTAAACACCGAGGTACTGGAATCATAATGAATGCTCCTGTATTTATTATTTTAAGCACTGCATAGCCTTAACTGAACCGTATTGGAATATAACCAACAAGTCAGAAAAAAAATGGGGATTGCATAACAACATCGATACTTTTTCTCTGTTCTTTACAAAAAAGGACTACCATTTATTTTTCATTCCTTATATGATGGGGGTGGTGTTTCTACTGATTAGATCGCTGTCAATCGACCGGACATGATATGACAGATGCGATGCTGAAGCTCCCTCAGTCATCAGAATGGCCACAAAGTATGGCTACTGCGGGACAGGAGCGTATCGGCAGTATTTTGACTGGGAACGCAAAGTCGATCGACGAATACTTAAAATTTATCAACAAACGATCGACACTTGCCCGAAGCATTAGGTAGCCGACCATTAAAGCAGCAGCTCTCTACGTGAGAGCTGCTGCTTGGGGGTGCTAAAAAAGTATGTGGCGCGCTAAAAACCCCACTTTACATCCTAGCTAGCAAAAAACGGGTTAACCCGTTTGGTTAACCCGCAAGCTTAGGAACGCCCAGAGCGATTAATTTTGCACTACCAGCTTGACGTTGGCGTTTTGCAAACCGCGCTGCTTGACTGCTGCCAAGGTCTTGTTAACGGCGTACTTCTGGTTAATGGAGTTGATTAACTCAGTTTGATTGTGCTTTTTGGCGACGCCCCAGAGGTCGGCAATCAGGTCAAAGGAACCATCGCTATTGCGAGACCAACCCAGGTCGTATTCGCCTTCCAGAATCGCCACGATGTCCGAGCGAACGCGCTGACCGTTATAGCCACGAACATCAGCTTCGGACTTGACTGAAATGCCCAAGTCGCGCAGGGAAGCTTTCAGGATTTCGGCGTCGGTGATTTTGGTACGCAGAGTGCTAAAGTGAGACATTGGATTTCCTCCTAATAAAACTGAGAGAGAAACAACAACGGTCTGGATTTAACGGTGCCGCTGGGCGGCTCTTCAATCGAACTGCTAGCTGTTGCTAGCCTTTGCTCCTGTTTGGACCAGGAGAAAGCTTTTAGAATTCCATTCGCTGGTATTCAGCGACGGAAGACGCAGCGGGCCGTGCGCGCTGTCTAGCCCAATCCCGCAGGGCAGTCACCTGTTCGGTCATGGTTTTAGACAGTGGCAATGTGGATTTAATGGCCGCGATGATATCTAGCTGCGTAAATTCTCGATCTTGAGCGAAGGCTTCGTACATGGCTGCTACTAGCCCTTGCTCAATTTCTGCACCTGAAAATCCGTCGGAAACGTTGGAAAGTTGCTCTAAATCGAAGCGAGAGATGTCCCGACGCCGCTTTGACAGGTGAATCTTAAAGATATCTTGGCGTTCTTCCTTGGTAGGCAGGTCAACAAAGAAGAGTTCGTCGAACCGACCTTTCCTCAAAAACTCACCCGGCAACCGCTCGATTCGGTTGGCTGTTGCCATTACGAATACTGGGGAAGTCTTTTCTTGCATCCAAGTAAGGAAGGAACCGAAAATCCGACTGGAGGTGCCTCCGTCTGAGTCGGCAGAACCAGTTCCTCCTGCAAAGGCTTTGTCTAGTTCGTCGATGAAGAGGATGGCTGGAGAAATGGATTCTGCGGTTTTGAGGGCGTTGCGCAGGTTGGCTTCCGATCGACCCACCATTGAGCCGTCGTAGACTCTGCCCATATCTAGCCTCAGCAGGGGCAGTCCCCATAGGCGCGAGGTAGTTTTGGCAATCAGCGATTTTCCGCATCCGGGTACGCCGAGAATTAACATCCCTTTTGGTTGAGGCAGACCGTATTCTCTCGCCCTTTCTGTAAAGGCGTTGGAACGCTGCCTCAGCCACCGCTTCAGCTCTTCTAAACCTCCGACTGCATCCAGGGTTTCGTCTTCTTCAATGAACTCTAGAATGCCGTTGCGCCGAATTAGTTGCTTTTTCTCCGACAGAACAATGTCTACTTCTTCTTCTGTTAAGCGCCCCATCGAAACTTGCGCTTTGCGATAAACTTTTTCAGCTTCGTCCTTGGTCAACCCCAAGGCTGCTTTTAAAAGTTTTTCTCGTGCCTCTGTGGTAATACGTCGCGATTTGGTCTGCTCCAACTGGCTAGACAATACTTGGTTTAGTTCCTTCATGTCTGGGAGCGCGAAGTCTAATACCACTACTTCTTTTTCTAGCTCGATCGGAATTTGCTGCAAAGGAGACATCAGTATAATAGTCTTGTGTGTTCCTTTGAAGTTGGCGATCGCATCCCGCAGCAACCTGGTTACAGTGGCATCATCTTTAAAAGGATGCAGGTCTTTGAATATATAGATACTTCGATTGTCGTTGGGTTCCCGCTGCCTAATTGCCCATTCAATTGCTGCCTGTGGCGAGAGGGTGCTTTGCTGAGTGTTTGCACGAGGTTGACCGTACTCTACCATGCCTTGGGTGACAGTCCACACGAAGACTCGTCCCTGTGGCTTGGCTTTAGCTATTGCAGAAATTGCTTGCTCACACCGCTCTTCCTCGGATGTCACGAGGTAGATCAGAGGATATTGAGCTTGGATTAGAATACTGATCTCTTCTTGCATATTCCTCGACCCACTAGAGACGGTGCTATCTTTGCTGAATTTCAATGCTGCCATTAGCCCTCTTACTGAAATTTTCAGTTCTAGCTTTTTGGGGAAGCAAGGCATTCTTAGCAGGTAACCAATTCTTCCTCTCCCGGTTGGGCTGTGCTAGCGCTGACGCCTGACACTTGCTTTACTGGAAGCTCCTGCTCAGCCAATACGCTCGGCTGACTTTTGACGGATGCCAGTTCTCCATCTCGCATTACTAATGAACCCGTACATTCTGGACAGTTGTATACCCGATGAGTTTGTCCATAGGAGGCT
>JAICRN010000679.1 GCA_025937335.1 Microcoleus sp. TY_ISSM_2_bin.22 | reverse complement strand
ACGAGAGAGGATTTAGATTTATCAAAGATCCATTGTTTTTTACATCAAGCGTCTTTGTGAAAAATCCGGAGCGAGTCGAAGCAATAGGAATGATAATGGGACTGTGCTTATTAGTATATAGTCTCGCACAGAGGAAATTAAGACAACAATTAGAAGCTACCAATGAGGGAGTGAGAAATCAGGTGAAGAAATTAACTAATAAACCGACAATGCGTTGGATATTTCAGATGTTTCAAGCGGTACATTTAGTGACGGTCAATGGAGAAAAGCAAGTGAGCAATTTAACCCAAGACCGTCAAGATGTATTAAAGCATTTAGGACAGTATTGCAGTCGGTACTATTTAATGTTTGCAGGTGGATGACGCTCTCCATTAAGCTGTAAATCTTGGTGAATAATCCACATTTATTAGTCAAGATGATTAGCTCTTGGCGGGATTTATCTTGGCTAAAAAGCTAAGTTATTGCGCGAAAAAAGCGCCATAAATCTATTAAAAAAAGTCAACTATTTCAGTTTAGTTGATTTCGGGAGCTTTGACAGGTACCCGTGACGTTAAAACCGCATAAGTTAAACGGAAAAACTTTTTGACTCCAACTTTTCACAACAGATAAAAAAATTCCACACACATCTGCGGAATGTGGGCAGCAATGCCGTGTCCTATACCCAGCGCCAGAAACTGCGAAAGCTTTTGTATCTAGAGATATCGCTCAAAATAGAAGGTCTTTTTTGTTGCCCGTTCGATTTTCTAGGTACAATTGAGTTACGGCAGCAGCCGGTATTGGTTTGCTAAAGAAGTAACCCTGACCCATATCGCACTGAAGCGACTGCAAAAATGCCAACTGTTCTGCTGTTTCTACTCCCTCAGCAATCACCTGTAAATTCAGGCCCTGTCCCAAGGCGATCGCCACTTTCACAATAGTAGCACCGCTGCTGCCGTTCACCAAATCGGCCACAAAGGATTTGTCTATTTTTAAATTATTGAGCGGAAAGCTTTTCAGAGACCAAAGCGAAGAATAACCGGTGCCAAAATCGTCCAGAGAAATTTGAATTCCCAATTCCTGCAACTGCTGCAATACCGACACCGTAAAATTCACATCTGTCATGGCAATGCTCTCGGTAATTTCTATTTCTAAATACTCGGGATTTAATTCGGTTTCTGACAATATTTCAGCGATGGTTTTTACCGTGTTAGCTTGCAGAAACTGGCGGGCTGATAAATTCACAGCTATCCGCATCGGCGGCAATCCCAGTAACTGCCACGCTCGATTTTGCAAGCAAGCAGTCCGCATCACCCATTCGTCAATTTCGCAGATGAATCCTGTTTCCTCAGCTAAGGGAATAAAGCGATCGGGAGAAATCAAACCGCGATCGGGATGCTGCCAGCGAACTAGAGCTTCCATGCCGACTATTTTGCCGGTATTTAAGTTTATTTGCGGTTGATAGTGCAGCACAAACTCGGATTTTTTTAGAGCTTTGTAAAGATGATTTTCTAAGTTAAGATCCTCGGAGACTTTACTGCCGATCGCCCGCGTGTAAAACTGATAGTTATTTCGACCTTTTTGTTTAGCTTTGTACATCGCAGCATCAGCATTTTTCAGTAAAGTTTCTGCATCTTCTCCGTCGTAAGGAGCCAAAGCAATTCCCAAGCTAGCTTTAGTATAAAGTTCCAGACCGTCAAAATCAAAAGGACTGCTTAAACTCTGGATAATTAGCTGGCAAATCTTAGTTGCTTCCTCGCGGCTGTTGAGATTGTACAGCAGCACAGTAAATTCATCCCCGCCCCAACGGGCAATCGAATCCCCCGCGCGCAAACAGTTAGTCAAACGCTGAGATACAGCTTGCAGCAACAAATCGCCCACTGGGTGGCCTAGAGTATCATTAACATTTTTAAATCTATCCAAATCTAGAAAAATCACCGCCAGCATTTCTGCGTTTTGGTGAGCGGTAGCTAAAGCTAAAGACAGCCTTTCATTAAACAGCAATCTATTAGGTAAACCGGTTAATTGGTCGTGAGAAGCTTGATGTCTAATCATCGCCTCGACGCGCCTCTGCATTGCAGCCATGTACAGGTGAGTTCCTAAAGATTTTGCTAGCTTCTGTTCCTCGCTGCTCCAATTTTGAGCTGCGCCGATTTTGATTTCTTTCCAAGCTGCAAAAGACTTTCGGGGACGATCGTTCCTGGCGTCGGAAGTGCAACAGCCAGCCCACAAAATTTCGGTTTCTATCGGGCTGCGAAAAACGGTGAGACAGCCGATGCACTGTTGGCCGTATTGCAGCGGTACTGCTAAAAACGATGGAATGGAGGCTGCTAAAAAATTGGCAGATACAGATTTTAGTTGAGGTTCTTGAGAAATATCAGAAATCGCGTACAAGCGCGGTACTATTAAACTGGAAATATTTGTGTCAAGTGAAGTGTAATGCTGGGAATATAGATTTTGAAAAATAGCTAATTGGCTGGAACGATCTGCACTTTTTGCTCGATCGTCTTGGTTGGCAAACCCCATGATTTGCTGCCAAAACGGGCTGAGTTCGAGGTCGATCTCCGGGGGCTGCTGGCCGCAGGTATAAAGTAAAGCCGACCGATCGCCAAACTCGGCTGCAAAGTACAGTCGCCCTCCCGAACCATTTAAATGCTTGACTGTTTGTTCGAGAACTGCTTTCCGAATTTCGTTTAGTTCCAGAGGAGAATGCAGCAAACTGGTAATTTGGTTGATAACGGCTTCGTCGCGCGCTTGCTGTCTAGCTTGACTGAGTAGAAAAGATTGGGCGATCGCAATTGAAAGTTGATCCACAAGCAACTGCACGATTTTCAATTCTCGATCGCTAAACCGTTTGGGTTGGCTGTGGTGACACACCAACAGCCCCCAAAGCTGATTTTGATGCAAAATCGGCACCGTCAAAGAAGAACGTGTCCCCATAGCCTTCAGATATTCAGCGTGACAGGGGTCTACGGGACAATAGCGAATATCTTCAACTGCTAAAGCTTTGCCGGTTTCGGGACAATCTAACCGATTAATTGTTTGATGCCTTAATTCCACATCTACAATCACTCGCTGGCGCGCTTTGAGAAACATTTCCCGAGCACTATT
>JAICRN010000424.1 GCA_025937335.1 Microcoleus sp. TY_ISSM_2_bin.22 | reverse complement strand
TCAACCGATAAATCCGGGGGCTTGTACCATCAATAAATAAATTCTCGGTCAAAAGTAGTTTTGTAGGTGTGAGTTGCACACCTTACTGCGTTTAAATTACTCACATTGCAATTTGTCATTATTGCCTGCTGACTACTACGAAGTTCTTTGCAATTGCTTGTTAACTTTTTGAATTTTCTTAGCAAAATACTCTTGTCTGTGTCCCAATTTTTGAGCCACTTCTAACCCTTTTTGATAGGCTTCCAAAGCCTTATCGTAAGCCATCATCTCTTGATAAACTTGACCGATATTGTCGTAAGCGTTCATCAATCCGTAGAAATTGTAAGCCCGCTCTTCTAACAGCAACTGCATTTGATAAATCCGCAAAGTCGAGTCCCACTGCTTTTGCGCTCGGTAAAGCAATGCTAATTTATCTAAAGCTTCGCTAGCTTGGGCATACTGTTGAATGGGGACGGCTAAATTGTATGCTTCCTGATAGTATTGAGCTGCTAAATTGATTTGACCTATGGTTTGGTAATCAGTGGCGATCGCAATTTTGAGCGGTGGTATAGCGCTCGGATTTTGCAGGTTCAAATACACCGATGCTAATTTTTCCCTGGCTGCGATCGCCTTTAGGGGTTGTTTCGACTGCTGGTAAACATAGGCCAACTGTCTCAGAGTATCTACCTCAGTTGGAGGGGTTACAGGCTGCGGCGGCGCACCGTTTCCCGCAACAACAGCAGAATTTTGCACAGCAGAATTAGCAGCAAATAAAGCGCGGTTTTCCTGAATTAAAGTTGCTAATTCCTCATACACGGGAGCAGCTTTATCGTAACTCAACCAATTGATGTGAATAAGCCCGATCGCCTTCAAAATCTGACCTTCAGCCAATATATCTCCGTTTTGGCGCGCATTTTCGAGAATTTCTTGGTAAACTTCTACAGTCGGGCCTTTAGCGCGCACCTGCTGAAAAGCCGCAGCGAAGGCGGGGAGCAACTCAGTATTAAGTGCTACTTGGGATTTGACTTCTTTTTGAATTGCTTGCAACCGTTTGGTAATAAGCTGTAGTTCGAGGTTTTTACCGTTACTCCAAGCAACACTCCCCACCCGACTCAAAGCAGCAATTTCCGCCGCCGGGCCCAGATACCTCCGCAGCCGCAATTCTCGGAACCAAATTTCAAAAGCACCCGCGCCGTCTCCAGCTTGCAGTTTAGCCGCTGCTTCTAAGTTTAACTCTTCCAAAGCCGCTGTCAGTTCGTCCCGCTGAGTGCTGCTCAAAGATTCATTAGCGGGAGCTAGGGGATCGGGTGTGGTAATTTCTAGAGGATTAGGAGAAAATTGATCGAGGCCTGGTGGATTAGTTTGGGCGCTAGCAATAGAACCAGCACACAGCCACAAGAAAAGCAAGCACCCAATTGGCACAGAACTTCTCATTCTCAAAATTTGGTTGCCGCGATTCGGCATCTTTTCTGGAAACATCAAGTTTTGCATATCTACAAAACGGTATAAATTATGTCACAAAGATGGCACAAAAGCAAACTGTTCAACAAGAGCAACAAAATAAAACTTACCACACTGAGCAATTCTTTTGATTTAAAGGCGTTGGGCGATACTCTTCGAGGGCTTCGCCAACGCATTTTACGCTTATTCAGTCTAGCCCTAATTTTGTTAACTGTTTGCACAGCTTGCGCCCCCCCTCCCGCAGTTGCAAAAGACCGCTCTTTTCCAGAAATGTCCCTAGAATTTTTGGGCGAGTACCAATTGCCAAAAACCAATTTTGAAGGAGCACCAGTCGGCGGTTTGTCAGGAATTACCTACGACCCCAAAGGTATTAGCACAGTCACTTCCAAAGCTTATCGCTTTTACGCTCTTTCCGACGACCCCAGCGAAAACGGAGAAGCCAGATTTTACAGTCTCAGACTCGACCTCACATCAAGTGACCCCGGCAATATTCGCCTGAAAAAAGTTACCGTGGAAGGCGTTACCTCCCTCAAAAAATCAGACGGTGAAACCTTCTCTTGGGGTTCCATCAATCCCGAAGGCATCGCCCTTTCTCCCCGCAACTCAGTATTTGTCGCCAGCGAAGGCGTTACTCATGTTGGCATCCCTCCTTTTGTCGGTGAATTCGACCTCAAAACAGGGCAAATGCGGGGACAATTGCCGATACCAAAGCGCTATATTCCCGATGCCAGCGATGAAAAACAGCAGCAAGGAGTGGTGGACAATTTAGGTTTTGAATCTTTAACCATCGACCCAGAAACTTTTAGTCCGGGCGGTCTAGATCCGTTTCGTTTGTTCGCAGCAACGGAAGCGCCGTTAATGCAAGATTTAGACCCCGAACAGGCAAGCAAACTCCGTATTTTACATTATATTATCGTCGATAAAACGCCGCAATTAGTCTCAGAAAATCTTTACAATCTCGACCAAGTTCCCCTGACTATTTTGAACGGTTTAACAGAATTAGTAACTGTCGGCGGCGGTCAGATTCTGAGTTTAGAACGTTCTTTTGGGCTGTCGGGATACAGCGCTAGGATTTATCAAGTAGCGGTTGGGGCGGCTACAGATACTTCGAGAATCAAGAGTTTTAAAGGGCGAGTGGCAACGGTCGAACCTGTTAAGAAAAAGTTGCTGCTAGACTTAAGCGAACTCGGAATTCCGCTGTACAATTTAGAGGGGATGACCCTCGGCCCCCGCTTGCCAGATGGCAGCCAGAGTCTAGTTTTGGTCAGCGATGACAATTTTGATGAAGCGCAAAAAACTCAGTTTATCTTGTTGAGTTTGAAGGGCAAAGGTTAAGTCAGAAGGGCGGGCTAGAAGCCCACCCCACAAGAAGATTAGATTATTTGTGAAAAAAGCCGCAAACCCTGTTCAGGAAAACCGTACAATAAAATCCACTCTTTGTGGAACAGGCATCTTGCCTGTTCATAAAAATAGTATAAATGAGACAAAATAAAACTTATCCAACTAAAAACCCTCTAATCATGCCAACTCGTAACACTTTGCACTTGCCAGAAATCGAACTTTCATACCGAGAATGGCAGCCAGCAACAGGGAAAGAAAAAGTTCCGCGTTTGCTGCTGCTGCACGGTTTAGCAGATAGTGCGTCTGTCTGGACTAGCTTGGGCAATTACTTGTCCAACCGCTATCATATTGTAGCGCCAGATATGCGCGGTCACGGAGAGAGTAGCAAACCGAAAACAGGCTATACTTTTAAAAGTGCGATCGCAGATTTAGAAGCTTTGATGGTACACCTCAACTGGTCTGACGCACACATTTTAGGACATTCTTGGACGGGAAAACTAGCACCGATTTGGGCGAGGCAAAATCCAGATCGCTTTTGCAGTATGATTTTAGTAGACCCCATCTTCATCACCAAACTGCCCGCCGCGCTTAAACTCACCCTGCCAATTGTTTACCGAAAATTAGACTGTCTCAAATGTGTGGGCCCGTTTGCGACTTTATCCCAAGCAGAAGCAGCAGCAAAACAATCGGGAGAATACGCAGATTGGAGTGACGTGCAACAAATGGTATTCCAACACCAAATTGAACAAAAATCAGACGGAAGTTGGGGCAGTAAATTTGCGATTGCAGCCAGAAATCAGATATTTGCAGAAGTGATGAAAGTTGCCGGTTTAACTGAAAATATTCATATCCAGACTTTGTTTGTACAGCCGGAAAAAGGCGTAAATCGCATGGATTGGCAAATGCAGCCCTACAAGAGATACTTGAAAAATCTTACCGTTGCAAAAGTACCGGGGAATCATTGGTCTTTTTTGACTGAACCGGAAACTTTTAATCAAACTGTGGCAGATTTTTTAGAGGGCACAAGACAGTGAATTTAGAAATTATCGCACATCGGGGATTTTCGGCGATCGCCCCCGAGAATACTTTAGCAGCTTTTGAACTGGCGATCGCCCGTGGAGCTCATTCGATCGAATTTGACATCCAGCTATCCGCCGACAACGTACCAGTGATTTTTCACGACGCAACATTAGATAGAATTACTGGAGTTTCTGGCAAAGTTAGGGAAAAAACTCTCTCTGAATTGCAAACACTTAATTCGGGAAAATGGTTTAGCGATGAATTTTCACAAGAAAAAATCCCTACTTTAAAAGAATCATTAGCTATCCTCAAAAATGTTGACAAATTTCTTTATTTTGATGTCAAACCTCACTGCGAGTGGTCTGAGGCAGATGTCGCGGATTTTGTCAATACTTTGAAGGGCGAAAACATCCAGCATAAATGCGTTATTACCTCCTTTAACGATGGATTTCTGGAACAAGTGCGGCGGCTATCTGGCGATTTGGCGATCGGACACATTGTTGCTAATCTAGAAGCGTACAAAACTCAATTTGCTCAAGCTGTGGCGCATCGGGATAATTTGATTAGCAGTCAGTATCGCGTGTTGCTGGAAAACCCCGCACTAATTCCAGAAAGCCGGAGTCAGGGAGTTGACATTGTGGCCTGGACGGTGGACGATCGAGCGGATATGCAAAAGTTAATTGATTTGGGTATAACGCGGATAGTCACTAATTGTTTGATATGATCTTTTTAACCGCAGATGAAGGCAGATAAACGCAGATAAACGCAGATAATAGATGAATTACTTTCGCAAAAGCATCCACGAAATGTCTGGCTATGTGCCGGGGGAACAGCCACCGCTAGGAACAAAAGTTATTAAATTAAATTCTAATGAAAATCCCTATCCGCCTTCTCCCAAAGCCTTAAAAGTGCTTCAGGAAATAGACGGAGAAATGCTGCGGCGCTATCCAGATCCAACTGGCACACTTTTCCGCATTGCTGCTAGTAAAGTTTTAGGAGTACCTGACGATTGGATTGCGGTAGGTAACGGCAGCGACGATTTATTAAACTTGATAGTTCGCGCTGTGGGTGAAGCCGGTAAACCAGTTGTTTGTCCTGCGCCTACCTACGTTTTGTACCGCACTTTGGCAGAAATTCAAGAAGCAGAATTTGTCGAAGTTCCTTATCCAGATGACTACAACTTACCAGTCGATTTGCTAATAGCAGCCCAGGGTGCAGTGACCTTTGTAGCTTCGCCAAACAGTCCATCGGGAACAGCCATATCTATTGCAGATTTGGAGAAACTGGCTAAAGAGTTATCGGGCATTCTTGTCATCGATGAAGCTTATGTAGATTTCGCAGAAGAAAATGCTTTGAAGTTGACAAAAAAGTACAGTAATGTTATAGTTTTGAGGACGCTTTCAAAAGGTTATTCCCTGGCAGGATTGAGGCTGGGTTTTGGCATAGCAAATCCGGCGCTGCTGGCTGAATTAAATAAAATCAAAGACAGCTATAATGTGG
>JAICRN010000792.1 GCA_025937335.1 Microcoleus sp. TY_ISSM_2_bin.22 | reverse complement strand
GCAACTTGAATTTACCGACTAACATACAACAAGAAAACCAAAATTTTTCTCATCCTTACTACTGGAGCAGTTTCACTCTAATTGGAAGTCCTTGGTAAGCTGCCATATTTTATACCAAATCCGGTTGAAATATCCCGTTTATTCTTTAGTCCGCGCAGTCGGGCTTTAGTTTTGTAGTAGCGGTTTCAACCGCCGAACTCGCGATAAAAAAGTTCTATTTCTGTTTGATCACCACCAAAGTAATATCATCAAAAACCTTCTGATCGCCAATATACTGCCGCACATCATCAATCACAACTTCCCGAATCTCTTGGGCAGAGCGCTGACGATTTTCAACCACCACTTGCCACAGCCTTTTTAACCCGTACTGCGCTTTATTAATATCTTTAGCTTCAGGAATTCCATCAGTATAAAGCACTACCACATCCCCAGGATTTAACTGCACTTCTGCTTGAGCAATAAAGTCGCCAATCTCTTCTACTAAGCCAATGGGAAAGCCTAAATCCATAGTGTCTATACACTCCAGTTTCCCATCCGCGCGCACCACAATCATTTCCTCATGTTGTCCGCTTAATTTCAGGACGCCTCCGGCATAGTCTAAGATAGCTAAAGTCATGTTTTTCGGGCAGTCCATGCGCTGGAGATTGTCATAAAGAGTTTGGTTGAGAACATCCAAAAACTTCACGGGATCGGTTTCGTTCATTTTCTGAAGCGTCCTGACAGCGGTTTGTGCCATAATCATCAACACGCCACTTTCTAAACCGTGTCCGGTGACATCGCCAATGCTAATCTTGACTTGACCATCCTGTTGCAATACGTCGTAGTAATCGCCCCCAACTTCATCTGCTGGTTCCATAAAACCCGCTATTTCTAAGCCTTCAATTGCTTCGAGTTCTGACTGTTTTGGCAACACCATTTGTTGCAGTTGTTTGACAATATCGAGCTCAGCACTCATTCGCAGATTGTCTTTTTTGAGGCGTTCATTGAGAGTGCTAATTTCTTGATTAGCTTGAGCTAATTGCGCCGTGCGTTCTTTGACTTTATCTTCTAAGTTTTGATAGAGTCGGGCATTTTCAATCGAAATAGCTGCTTGAGAGGATAAGATTTTTAAGATTTCCAATCTATCTGGGGTAAATACCCCCGTAGTCAGATTATTTTCTAGATACAGAATGCCGATCAGTTTGCCTTGATTAATAATAGGAGCGCATAAAATTGACTTAGGCCGATTTTTGACAATATAGGGTTCGCTAGTAAAAACTCCTTCGTTAGTAGCATCCAATAAAACCACATCTTCCTCAGTCCTCGCGACATATTGAATTACACCAACTGGCAGGTTTTCGCTACTTTCAATCAAGATTGACTGCAAAACTTTGACTTGTTCTGAATCTACAGCCCCTTCAGCTTCAATCCGCAATTGCCCTTGAAATTCTAAAATTAGGAATCCAACTTGCGCCCCGGCATTTTCGAGCAGAATTTTCATCAAATTCGGTAATAATTGCTCTAGGAAAGTTACTCCAGAAATCGCTTGAGAAGCTTTGATTACTGTTGCTAAATCTAAAAATTTTCCCGAAGTCGTGCCAGTATTAATGCTTCTTGTCGTGTTAGTGTCAATTATTCGATTATCGGCTGCAACTTTAGATATTAATTTCGGGTATTTTGCTTCTAAATCTTTAACCTTTGCTGTTGCTCCCCAGCGAGCATAAGCGTAATGAGCGTCATTTATATATGACTTGGCAAATCTTTCTTTGCCTTGAGCTAACCAAAACTTGGCTGCTAGTTCGCAGGCTAAAGCTTCGTCGTTGATATAATGATTTTTTCTAGCCTGGGCAATAGCGCGATCGTAATATTC
>JAICRN010000296.1 GCA_025937335.1 Microcoleus sp. TY_ISSM_2_bin.22 | reverse complement strand
ATCGATTCCCAGCCCAGTGACTCCGCCCACAATCTTGTTACTGTCTACTCCAATTCCCTCGTCATAAAACACGATCTGCGGAACCCCGTCACTGGCTGTCCGTTTCACGGCCTGGGCAACCCTAACCACATTAGTTGGACACTCAGAATCTAGTTTGTTCCAAGTTCCATCACAGCAAACTATCAGACGTTTCCCTGGTTTCGTCATTTTGACATTCTCTCTTTGAATCTGAAATTTGATAGCGACCTGTCATTGGTAATCGGTTACAAGAGAATTGCCACTTCCCGTTTTTCTGTCGCGTCAGGCGAGCCCTTCTAATTTCTTGCTCGACGAAATTGTTATCTCGCTGGGCAATCTTGAGTTATTTCGATTCTCCGGATATTAGTCTCAAAACACCATCTAGTGTAGTTGGCTGTATTAAAACTTGAAATTTATTTATATTTCTTAAATTAAAATGTTTACAGAGTGAAATAGTAGGTTTGGTTCAGGGAAAATGCTCGATTCTCCTAAAACGTAAAAAATTCAGAGCGTCAAATCCTAGGTTTGGTTCTGGGAAATGCTCGATTCTCCTAACATCAGTAACGATCGGATGTCATAGCTAACAAACATTTAAACAGATTTACGCTCTGTCTGGTCAGTTTTTATCGATTTGTCAGTTAGCTGCAAGATAATAGTGAGGTATTTGTCGCACGCATAGCAGATTTGGACTGTGTTTTGGATTAAAATTTGTTGCAGCGACTCTCAGAATTTCTGCGATGTGCTTGAAGTTTTTAACAATCTGTGGGCTTTTCTGGTTTCTCGATCGGTAAATTTGTGGGAAAATTTTCTAGCTCCGGTTAAATTTGAAGCGTCCAAAAGTAGGGACGATCGACCGCAGCGACTGGCTGCGGGGTTCTCGCACCAAAACCAAAGGCACAAGGCCAATCAGGCGCACAGCAGCCGAGAGGGCAAACAGTGAGCCCAAACTCATGCCCGGAAGTTCGGCAAGAAAGCCGCCGGCGGTAGTTCCCAAAGCCCCAGCTAATCCCGAAACTGCTGCGGCGATCGCAAAATAAGTCGAAGGTTGCTCGATCGACGCTATCTCCATTTGAATATTGTTAGTACACAAGCCGATCGCCCCTAAAGTCGTTCCCCCCAGCAAGTGCAGCAGCGGCAGCCACACCCAAACCGCAAACGGGTAATTGCCCGTACCCAACCACAGCAAAGGCGTTATCGCCACCACCAGCCCCACCGCAATTAGCAGGGGGCGATTTCCCAGGCGATCGGCCAACTTGCCCCAAAACATCAGCAGCAGTAGATTTGCCCCGGAACTCAAGCTGGTGTAAATCGTTACCAAACTCACATCCAAGCTTAATTCTTTCAGCAGGTAGATATTAAAAAAAGGCGCGCAGAGATTAACTGCAAATGTCCACACGCTGAAGTAAAGGACAAACATTAAGAAATTAGAATCTTTGAGCACAGAAGGCACAAAATCTGTTATCTGCTTTTGTTTTTTCTCTGTAAGTCGATCGCTCTGTGCATCTTTTTTGTACACCTGCGGATTCACATCAACCATGAAGAATTGACACCCCAAACTAATCATTCCCGCCAAAACACCCACCAATAAAACAATACCGTAGCCAAAAATTGGATCTGCGCCCCAAGTTGACACGGACAATCCCATGAGAGGCACTCCCAGCAAACTAATCAAACTCGTAGCACTGTTGCGAAAGCCAAAATAGCGTCCCCGCAAACGGTGAGGAACCACGGCGGCGAGCCAACTAAACCAGTTAGCACTGGCAAAAGCTCCTAACACGCTAGCTGCTAGGACGGTTGCCAGCGTCCACAGCAGCAGTTGGTGGGAGTCTGCGTGCTGGGAACCCCAAACAATTGCCACCGCCAGCACCAGCCACAGCAGCCGAGACACGCCGAATATCCCTAGGTTGTAGCAGTAGCGACTGGTTGTGCGGTCTGCAATGTACGCTCCTAATGGTTGCAGGAGATTTACCACCATCGGAATAGCAGAGAATATACCTATTTCCACGCTGCTGGCACCGAGTTGCAGCAAGAAGTTGCTCAGCAGCACGCCGGCGGTCGCCGACTCGAAGACACTGGCAAAAACGCCGTCCAGAATTGAGGCTTTCAGGGTCGATCGAACGTCTTTTTTGGAAAATTTGAGACCTATTTTTGGAGAGAGAACGAGCTGAAATATTTTCTGGTCTACTATTTCTGCTGTCTGAAGAGATAGAGGTTGATTTAACTCTGCAACTGGTTCAACCATAGTCATAAAATTTTAGATTTTAGATTGCGAAAGACTGAATTTACTTAGGAATTACCTAGACTTCGATTGGAAACCTAGTTGCTCCGTCTAAGTAGATACACACAAATAAATTTGACCGTTTAACAGCCTCTCAACCTCTCATAACAACAGCGATTTCTTAGTTGTGTTCGCAATGACATACTTATGTATTTTCCCGTTCATCTACTTATTGATGGTTGCTAAACTCAGTATTTTTCCTAGAAATCGGGTTTCTAACCTTCATGGAAAAGACTTACTTTACTGATATAGCAACTGCGCCAGACGCTTAGGACTTTCTTAATTTTCCAAACCCATGCGGTCGATTGCTTATATCAACTCCGGTAGCATCGGAATTAATATTGCTCACAGCTTTAGAGACGGCACGGGGACGTGTCCTCGGTATCATTCCAGTGCCACCGGAAACAATATTATTCCTTCTCTCCTCGATAGCTAAAGCCTTCTTCTTTCTACTATAAATCAGGAGACTTTAAATCCAGGCAACAAGTTAGTTTTTCTCCAGGATGATTAAAATCAGGAGCTTGTATTCGGAGACAGGTTTTGACCGAGAAAAGTTAATCTTTATAAGGGGAATTGCTGAGTTAGCATGGTAAGATAAAGCCAGCCGCGCCTTCAAGATGTTAGGTTGAAAGCTAGACTGGCACTTCCGGGTAATTGTTATCAATATAGACGCCAAGCGATCGCCAGGACATCAACCGCTTGGGAGATATAAATTGGCTAATTGTAAAAAAGTATGTTTGAGGGTTTAACAAGGAAGCGATCGCAGCATTTCTCCTGCCAAAAATTGCTCAAATTCCCCATCTAACAAGTCGCCCCAAGGGCCAAAACAAATTTCGCACGAGCGCCTCCACTCGGCTCTCAAACCTTTACGGCTAGCTAAATCTATAGAATGAAGGACGATCGACTTGCCGAGTATAGCTGCTAACTCCAGCCCTCGGGCGAGCGCGGCAATTCCCTCTGGAGCGACAGCATCTACTTGCTGCATATCCACGACAACTCCAAGGGCAGCCCTTTCCAAAGCTTGCTCCAAATTAATTTGGAAATCTACCACAGCGATGCCGCCGAGACAGCCCTTGGGTTGCAAAACAACGGTGTGGGGTTCGGTGGTTTCGGGATCGAGTTGAGCGGTTGAACCCGAAACAACAGACTGGATGAGGGTAGTGGGGGTCTTCATATTTCTTCCCCCTGGGAAACCCTCACCCTAGCTGTACTCACCACGGGGTAGATGGGAGGAAAAAGGGTGCAACGTCTGTGGAAGATAGCTATAACCATCTTTTTTTTGAACCTGTTTATAGTATTTGTCTCTAATTCCAGGAATAAGTTCGTCAGTCCTGGACGCACTCCCGATCGAGATTCCGGGTTGTTTGTGGAAATCCCCCGCACGTGCCCGTAAGGCTTCGGAGTAGGTTGTTGGCGATCCTCTACGAGGGCTCCGCTAACGCAGATCAAAAAAAGTGTGGCTGAGCTCGGGAACTGCGAGGACAAAATTATTACTTGACAAAAATTACGCTAACTGCTGATAATAGCAAACCCTAAAATTAAGCTTAAATGTTTGAGGGGTATCACTGTTACGGCGTGATGTCGATCGCCGGCAAATTTACGGATCTCTGCATTAGATTGTGACAAAAACTCAACCTTTATCCGGGTATACACTGCCAGTATTTGCCTGTGCGGCCGCACTTGCAGCTTTGCGGTGCTTGCGTGAGGGTATCCAGTTTGTTGATAGCGTATCAGTAAATTTACTGGAACCGCAAATAACGGCAGAAATTCCGATCGAGCAGGCCTCTGTACTCAAAACTGGTACTGCTTTGGGCGTGACTCGCTCCGATCCGGGGGACAATCTCGATCTGACTCGGAATACCCCCGTTTGGGCAATGGTGGAATTGGGGAGAGGGGAAGAGGGGGAACAAATACAGATTGTTGGCGGCGAGGGAATTGGACATCACAAAGCAGGTGGAGGAGCGGCAATCTATGATTATGCGATGCGGCTGCTGCGATCGAATCTGAGCCGAGAACTCGCACCGTCCGAAAAAATTACTGTCACCCTGATTCTGCCGTCAGGGCGCCAACTAGCCACTCGCACTTCTAACGAAGCTTTCGGCGTGGTAGAAGGACTTTCGCTGCTGGGTACAACTGGCATTTCTCAACCCCTGAGCGCCCCGGGACAGTTGGAAGTTTACCGCGAACAACTGCAACAAAAAGCCCAACTGTTTGACACTTTGGTATTCTGCATCGGCGAAAACGGCTTGGATTTGGCGCGACAACTGGGGATTAATCCCGATCGGCTGGTGAAAACCGCTAACTGGCTTGGCCCGCTGCTGGTAGAAGCAGGATGTCAGGGCGTGCAGTCAATTTTGCTGTTTGGCTATCACGGGAAACTGATGAAATTGGCGGCGGGAATTTTTCACACTCACCACCACCTCGCTGACGGGCGCAGGGAAATTCTCACAGCTTACTGTGCTAAAGCTGGAATGCCTGCGGATGCCTGTTCCGCAATTTTTGCCGCCGCGACGGCGGAAGATGCTCTCGGGCAACTGCGGGCTGTGGACGCTCAAACTGGCAGCAATTGGGTCGATCGAATTTACGGCGACATCGCCCGACAAATAGACTTGCGCTCATCGGATTGCATTTTTACTCACACTAACTTGCGCATCCCCGTGGGCTCGGTGATGTTCGGGCGCGATCGCAAAATTATTGTTAAAAGTGACATAGGAGATACATTTTTGACCCAAATTTGTTAATGTAGTGTGAATATCCCTGAATTCTGTTTAAAACATCAATCAGGGATAATATTTAACAAGTAATAATTCTTAGTCCCTAGACCTTAATTATACTAGGTTGCTTTGGGACGCAAGTTTTGACGCAAGAGTTCACTTAATTAGGGTAAGGATCGAAGTAAATATATGCTTGCCCTCGACTCTATTAATCGGCTAACATCGCTGACAGCAATCTAGTATAAATAAGATTTATTCCTAGCGACTAATGGTTGCTGGTATTCCTCAGTCTTGTACTGAGACCGCGACAGGTATCTCCGCTACGTTCGACCCAATTAGCAATTAGCAATTACGCAATAACCGTGACTACTCAAATAAAAACTGAATCAGTCCTCACAAACTCTTTTATGGGGCAGATAGATCGCCAGATCGTCGTGATTCTCGACTTCGGTTCGCAATATTCCGAACTGATTGCTCGCCGCATTCGCGAAACTCAAGTATATTCAGAAGTTATTTCTTACCGCACTACGGCAGAACAGTTAAAAGCTATCAATCCTAAAGGAATTATTCTTTCAGGAGGCCCGAGTTCTGTATACGATGAAAAAGCACCCCAATGCGACCCAGAAATTTGGAATTTGGGAATACCGGTGTTGGGAGTGTGTTACGGGATGCAGTTGATGGTAAAACAGCTCGGAGGTAGGGTTGAGCGGGCTAAGTTAGCCGAATACGGCAAGGCATCGCTATTTATTGACGATCCTACGGATTTGCTGACAAATGTCGAAGAAGGCAGCACGATGTGGATGAGCCACGGAGACTCCTGTTCCGAGTTGCCTTCGGGTTTTGAGATCCTCGCTCACACGGACAATACTCCGTGTGCTGCTGTTGCTAACCACGAGAAAAATTTGTACGGGGTTCAGTTTCACCCGGAAGTAGTTCACTCGATCGGGGGAATAGCTTTAATTCGCAATTTTGTTTACCACATTTGCGAGTGCGAACCGACTTGGACGACTGCTACTTTTGTGGAGCAATCGATTCGCGAAATTCGAGAGCAAGTCGGAGAGAAACGAGTTTTGCTGGCTCTATCGGGCGGTGTAGATTCTTCTACTTTGGCTTTCTTGCTGCACAAGGCGATCGGCGACCAACTTACCTGTATGTTTATCGACCAAGGGTTTATGCGGAAGTATGAACCAGAACGGTTGGTAAAATTATTTAAAGAGCAATTCCACATTGACGTTGAGTATGTTAATGCTCGCGAACGCTTTTTAGCTCAACTTGAAGGGATTACCGATCCGGAGGTAAAACGCAAGCGGATCGGTCACGAGTTTATCAACGTATTTGAAGAAGAATCGAAGCGTCTGGGCCCCTTCGACTACCTGGCACAAGGTACTCTTTATCCTGATGTGATTGAGTCGGCTGACACTAATGTAGACCCGAAAAGCGGGGAGCGAGTTGCTGTTAAAATTAAAAGCCACCACAACGTCGGCGGTTTGCCGAAAGATTTGCGATTTAAGCTGATTGAACCGCTGCGAAAACTGTTTAAGGATGAGGTGCGAAAAGTCGGCAGGTCGATCGGGCTACCGGAAGAAATCGTGAACCGACAGCCTTTCCCCGGCCCGGGATTGGCGATTCGGATTATAGGAGAAGTTACCGCAGAGAGACTAAATATTTTGCGGGATGCTGACTTCATTGTTCGCCAAGAAATTAACCGGCACGGATTGTACGGCGAACTTTGGCAAGCTTTTGCAGTTTTGCTACCGATTCGCAGTGTAGGGGTGATGGGCGATCAGCGCACTTATGCTTACCCGATCGTTCTGCGGTTTATTAAGAGTGAAGACGGGATGACGGCTGATTGGGCGCGGGTTCCTTACGATTTGTTGGAACTGATCTCGAACCGGATTGTGAATGAGGTTAAGGGGGTGAACCGGGTGGTTTACGATATTACTTCTAAGCCGCCGGGTACGATCGAGTGGGAGTGATTTGTAGTTAGTCATTAAGTAGGCGGACAGATTTTTTCGTCTGTCTGCTTATTGTGATTTTGGATAAAAGGGCGATTCCCTAGGGGATAGCTACGCTTCACGGGCTTCAGGGGATGGGGGAGTGCGAAGGGCGATCGGCTCAACGTTTGGGTGGTTTTGAGGGTCTTCGAGTT
>JAICRN010000273.1 GCA_025937335.1 Microcoleus sp. TY_ISSM_2_bin.22 | reverse complement strand
GCTGCGGAATATCACGCGGGGCGATCGGGATGAAAATAAAAAATCGGTTCCGACTGTCGCAGAATTTCCAAAACCAGACGACTTGCTGAACCAATTGAAGGCCAGACGCAAAAATTCCGGGGCGAACTTGGCAGATCTAGAGGCGCTTTTGGACATAGTAGAAAACCATTAGCGCGAAAATTGAGCGGAAAACAGAACTCTTGGTGACAATAAATCTGAAACCGTTGAATCATATTGTTTTCGGTTGCATCAGAATGATACCGAGGACACGGCACTGCCGTGTCCCTACCCAAATTAATTGTAGGGACACGGCAGTGCCGTGTCCTCTATATCATGTCGCTCGTGCAACCGGAAACGATATCAACATTCAACAGTCAACAATAATTCCGGTGCAACCAGAATTGATATCACAAATGATTGAAATGGATGGGGGCGGAGGGACTTGAACCCACACGACCGTTTCGGGTCAACGGATTTTAAGTCCGTAGCGTCTACCATTCCGCCACGCCCCCTTTGGTTAAGCTGTTGTGTTTTTGAGCCATTAACAACAACAGCCTTTTATACTACAGCCAAAACCCCTATTTACGCAACCCCTAATCAAAAAATTCCCAAAAGTCGCGCTGGATCTCCCCAAGCGGTACAATAGTTAACCAGCTAACGGAGCGTGTCAACTGACTTACCGTGTTATTCTTCCCATAAAGCAAATCTATGTATATTACCTTACTGCTTTACGCCGTCTTGGCAGGAACCTACCTCCTGGTAGTACCCGCGGCTACCTACGCTTACCTGAACAGCCGCTGGTACGTGGCTACCTCTGTTGAGCGCGGCTTCATGTACTTCTTGATGTTCTTCTTCTTCCCAGGTATGTTTCTCCTAGCTCCATTTTTGAATTTTCGGCCGAAACGGCGGCAGATAGAAGCCTAAATGCGACGTATTGACGTAATTGGAATCAGTATCGGCTTTTTTGCCGCAGGTGGGTTTATCTACTTGCTGCTGCAATTGGCCGGACTCGACAGCATGAATGCAGGGATTTGGAGTCAGTTGTTTTTGGTCGCCGGCTTGATTGGCTGGCTGGTGACTTATTTATTTCGAGCACTGACTCAAAATATGACCTACAGTCAGCAATTGCAAGACTACAAAGAAGCTGTCTTGCAGAAGCAGCTAGATGCACTCACTCCTGAAGAATTAGCCCAACTTCAAGCCGAAATTGAGCAGGAAAAAGATAATTAGTCAGTTATCAGTTGTTAGTGGCTAGTTGCTAATAACTCATAACTAATAACTAATAAATAATGACAACTGACACCAGACAACTGACAACTGCCTAATGACTATTTCTAATTGTTTTGAAACCTTGCGCAAGAACCACCAATGTGCATTGATTCCTTTTATTACTGCTGGCGACCCCGACTTGGAGACAACGGCTAAAGCACTGCAAATTTTGGATGATAGCGGTGCAGATGCGATCGAGCTTGGCGTTCCCTATTCTGACCCGCTAGCTGACGGGCCAGTGATTCAAGCCGCCGCTACTAGGGCGCTGCAGCGGGGAACGCGGTTAGATTCGGTGCTGGAAATGGTAGCGAAAGTTAGTCCGAATTTGCGATCGCCCATCATTCTCTTCACATACTACAACCCGATTTTGTACCGAGGTATAGAAACCTTTTTGCAGCAAATCAAAAGTGCTGGAGTTCAGGGATTGGTTGTACCCGACTTGCCTTTAGAAGAAGCAGACAGTCTCATCCAACCTGCCAACAAATTAGGGATTGAACTAACATTATTAGTTGCGCCCACAAGCCCTAAAAGTCGCATAGAAGCCATCGCTCACCAGTCTCAAGGATTTATTT
Organism: Microcoleus sp. TY_ISSM_2_bin.22; assembly: GCA_025937335.1. GTDB lineage: Bacteria > Cyanobacteriota > Cyanobacteriia > Cyanobacteriales > Microcoleaceae > Microcoleus. The sequence goes on along the minus strand of JAICRN010000273.1, from coordinate 5,688 downwards.
ACTTAGTCAGCGTGACGGGGGTTACGGGAGTGCGCGAAGGCCTAGAAACGAGAGCAAAAAAGTTGCTGCAAGAACTCCGCACCGTCACCGACAAACCCATCGGCGTCGGGTTTGGTATATCAAAACCCGAACACGCTCGCCAAGTGAAAGAATGGGGTGCAGACGCTGCGATTGTTGGCAGTGCTTTTGTCAAACGCTTGGCTGAAGGTACTCCAGAACAGGGTTTAGAAGCGATAGGCGAATTCTGCAAGAGTTTAAAAACAGCGATTCAAAATGCTTAGCCACTGTGCAGATACTTTCAGCCATTAGACAGATGTGTGCGATCGGGATGTGCGGCGACAATTGCGATTAAAGACCTTGTTGTACTTGAGATCATACACCACTTTCCTTCTAGTTCCTGACTAGAAGGTTTTTTTTGAGCCGAAAACGCAAAACATTTCAACATACTGCGCGCGCGGAGAATCAAACAGCCATGTTGGGAAACGACATTTCCGTGTCGGGCGCGGGGTGTGCCGACTTTGAATAATTTCTAGAAGATCGAAGATTGTCCATTCCTTTGTCCTTTTTCCCTTGTCCTTTTTCCTTCTACTATAACTTGAGGAATGTAACTTGAGATAGATGAAAAGCTCCTGTTTCTATTCGTATACTTCAAGAAGTGTTTAAGTGCCTAATTTGGTAATTTGTAATGCTAGCCATGTACAGAACCACCAGGCATTTGAGCATCTCACAATAGAAAGGAGCATTTTTATGAAGAGACTAACTGCATTTCTGAAAAAAATTCGAGCTGTACAAATTTTAACAGTGTTTCTGGCTGGCATTTTAGTATTAGTTAGCACTGCCTGCAGCCGCCCTGATGTAACGGCAGGAAAAACTGATGTAACAGCAGGAAAAACTAATGTGATCGCAGGAAAAGCTGCCGACCAAATTAGAGAAGAAGTGCCGACGGGGGCTGTAACTTCCGAATACAAAGGCGGCATGAACGACTACAGCGATGACGACCCCAGAAACCAAAAGATCACATCAGCAGAAGCAAAAGCTCAGCTTCTCAAAGAGCAAGCGCAGCACCGCATCGACACTAAATCTAGCAACAATGTAGGGGAAAACGTGCGCCGGGTAGCGGACGACGCGCCAGATAAACTCGACCAAATTGGCGAAAAGGTGAAGGAAGATGCTCGCACGGCTCAGCGCAAAGCTGATGACTTTGGCGACAAAACCAAACAAGGCTTTGCTAATCTTAAAGAAAACACTCGCGAAGGCTTGAAGGGAGCAAAAGATATTGTTAAAGAAGCCACGCAGGGAGCAAAAGAAAGAGCAGCAGAGGGTACTGAGTCTCTGAGATATAATACCAGCGGCGGCCAAGAAAATATCAATGATGCAGCACGAGATGCAAGATAGAACGCTGAAGATGCCTCGGACAATATTTGCTAGAAAGTGAATCGAGATATTGACAGAACTCAACGAGGGCCAGAAAGAGCGACAGACGCGATCGACTAATCTCAAATAACGCTGTTTCCTTCTCTGGAAGCTACATTCCGACAGGGGTTTTAACCCCTGTCGGAATGTAGCTAAAGTCCTCTCAAGACGACTGCATATTACTATTTGATGCGGTTTTAACCCGTGGGAGGGCTATTAGCCCGGAAGTAGAGTGCAGGGTTGGTTTTAGCATAATGAAACAGCCGGGCCCGTAAACAAAGCGGGGGGCTGGAGTGCTACTCATTTCACCACGGATTTTTTTTTATTTATATATATTATATTTGGACTCTTTAAGGTAAAATTTTTTACATTGGATCTAGGAAATTTGACCGATCGAGCTATATTAAATTCAATTAATTACACTAATTACACATTGTATTTTTCTAGACACGCTTCTGCCGTGTTCCTACGGTATTTCGCATTCATTATAACCGCATTTGAGATTAACCGCAGCAACTTATACGTAAGTAACAGGCTGCAAGCCGATCGGCAAAGTATAAAATCTTGTTCATTCACAGATAATTGGAATTTTTGACCGACCGATCGAAAATTATGCTCTTTATGCCCTAAGATAGATAGACTAACTTTTTTTAAGTTAATGTCTGGGTTGAGGTCAGCCGATATGGACGCAATAGTAGATGCAGTAGATTTGACTGCGGTAGTGCCGGGATATCGCCCGATCGCGCAATTGTACACCGATTCTCGCTCGGCTGTCTATCGGTTTGTGCGCGAGAAAGACCGACAACCCCCTACTAAAATTCTCAAACCTACGTCGTTGTGGCGGATGATTTCCGGTGGGCGGTGCTGCCAAAATACGATAAAGTTGTATCAGCCGTCGTTAATTGCATCTGTCGAAATAGTCCTCAAGCGAACAGACATTCTCGACGAGATCGAACGGCACCCTGTTATTTACAAACATATGAAACCTCCTAATATTTGAATTGATCTTGACTTTTACCTGCCAGATGGAGGTCGATAAATTTTAGCAAAAAGAGAGGACGGATTCGGGATATACTCGAGCCGTAATCCGCATCCAATCGACAGGGGAAATGGAAGCAAACCTTATCGTGAGAATTATGTTTCAATGCTAGTAACGATGATGCACGACTTTTACGATGCGCTGGCACATTTGGAAATCTATGCAGATGCCGCACCGACGGAGCGCCAACAAATCCTTAAGCGCGTTGGGGCTAGTCAGAAAAAACTCAAAGAATTCGCGCACCATACCCCGATCAATTACCAACACAAGTTAGATCTGGTTGAGGCAGAATTGCTCCGCGTTTTGGGGCAGACAGCAGAAGCAATGGAACTTTACGATCGAGCTATTACCGGAGCTAAAGCTAACGAATATTTGAATGAAGAAGCTCTTGCATGCGAACTCACTGCTAAGTTTTACCTGTCATTGGGAAGAGAAAAAATTGCGCGAGTATACATGATAGATGCCTATGATTGCTATGTCCGCTGGGGAGATAAAGCTAAAATAGACGACTTAGAAAAACGCTATCCTCAATTGTTAAAACCGATTTTAGAACCCGCAAAAATCCCTGCAAATCTATTAGCCAATTTTCCAACACCTGCTGGGTCAAATCAATCGCTTCATCCATCCATTCATCCGTCTGTTTCGGCTAGCGTCTCAGATTTTGGAAATTTTTCAAGTCTGCTAAAAGCTTGTCAAGCCCTCTCTAGTGAAAATCAGCTCGATCGACTGATTGCCAAACTGATGCAACTGGCGATTACAAATACAGGATCGGACAAAGCAGCGCTGATTTTGCCAAACGGCAATCAATGGGAAATCGCTGCTACAAGCGCGATCGACAATTATGGAGTCGATCGCCCGATCGACTTATCATCCGCAACACTCGATGAAAACAGCGAGATCTTGCCCCTCAAAATTGTTGACTGCGTTAAAAACTTGTTGAAACCTGTGATTGTGCGGGACATCGCTCAAAAATGTGATTGGGATTCCGACTCATACATCCTCAAATACGAACCGCAGAGCCTGTTGTGTTGGCCGATTATCGAGCGAGGCAACTTAGTCGGCATTTTGTATCTGGAAAATCGGTTAACCGCAGGAGTTTTTACCCGCGATCGCCTGCAAGTTCTCAATCTCCTGTGTTCCCAGGCAGCCATCTGTTTGCAAAATGCTCTGCTATATCAAAAATCTCAGGATTACTGCCGACAATTAGAGCGATCGCTAGCAAAATTCAGTCGAACCGAAGCTCAGCTTGCCGATCAGAAACAAATGCTCCAAGCGATTATTGATGTCGCTCCGATTTGGATTTGGATGGTTAACCCCAGCGGTAAAGTACAGTTTTTGAACAAAACCTTTTCTCAAAATATGGGCGTGCCTGTGAGCGCTTTCCTAGCTGTCGATCATTACAAAGATATACTGGGAGAGAATGCAGCGGGCTGTCTGCTTTCAGATGCCGCCTGCCTTGCCCAAGATAGGCCGCATTACTCCAGCGAAACTATCAAATTTGTTGACGGCAAACTACACTATTTAGAATTTACGAAAGTCCAGCTAAAAAATTGCCAGGGTGAGACGATCGGGATTATTGGTTTAGGTGTTGATGCCACCGAACGCAAGCGAGCAGCGGAACTTTTGCAAGAGCAAAACCAACAGCTAGAACAAACTTTAAAAGATTTACAGCAAGCGCAACTGCAACTCGTTCAAAACGAAAAAATGTCTGCTTTGGGCAATTTAGTCGCCGGAGTCGCCCACGAAATTAACAATCCGATTGGGTTTATTTCTGGCAATTTAAATGAAGCTAAAAGGAGTTTAGAAGATGTGATAGAACACTTAAAATTGTATCGCTCCGCTGCACCGAAATCGGAAATGGCAGACCACGCAGAAGAGATAGACCTCGATTATATTTTGGAAGATTTACCGAAGATGATTGATTCAATGCAAGTTGGGTGCGATCGAATTTCCAGCATCAGCACCAGTTTACGTACCTTCTCCCGAGGCGACAAAGACTACAAAGTTCCTTTTAATATTCACGAAGGCATTGATAGCGCTATTTTAATTTTGAAACACCGCCTCAAAGCAAACGAACACCGCCCGCAGATAGAAGTGATAACTAAATACGGAAATCTCCCTAAAATCGAATGTTTTCCGGGTCAATTAAATCAAGTTTTCATGAACCTGCTTGCCAATGCGATCGATGCCTTAGAAGAGTCCAATTTAGGACGCAGTTTTAGTGAGATTGGCGCCAATCCCAACCGCATCACAATTTGCACTGAGGTAATGGGCGAAGGGTACATTAAAATTAAAATTGCTGATAACGGCACCGGGATAAAAGACGAAGTTAAACAGCAGATATTCGACCATTTGTTCACAACGAAAGGTGTAGGCAAAGGAACTGGATTGGGGTTGGCAATTGTCCACCAGATTGTGGTAGAAAAACATGGCGGAAGCATCGAGGTGTATGCGGAGCCAGGAATTGGCACTGAGTTTGCGATCGTTTTGCCTGTGAAGGGATAAATTTTAATTAAAATTTAATTTTTTTGACTTAATTTTTTTGAAGATCGCATAATAAGATATACTGAACTTTGATTCGGATATTTTTTGAAACCCTTGGCATAACTCTTTTAAAGTAGCATTATTTTTTTCATCAAGCAGTTGTTCGATCGCATCAATTTTTCCAAGCAACTTTGAGGAAAATCCGCCATCAGTAGAAAGGGAAGCTAGAGTTTTTACTTCTCCCTAACGAATGGGCGAGTTTTTGAACGAAGCTTTGAGGTACCTTAAAACGTTATGAGTAGCTCGCCCTCATGAAAGAGGATTGGTGTGTGCGATCCCAAAACGCTAATGAACTTTACTGTATTTCATGCGGTTGATAACCGCTATATTGGCTCAGGTGATGTATCTGACGGAGGAAGTAAAAGCGATGAAACTGCAAACTATTGGCTCGATCGTACTCTTCTCACTTCTAGCCGCGCTCAGTGGCGGCGATTTTCTCTTCATCATTAGTGCTCAAGCCAAAATCTCTTCTCCTCAATTTTTAGCTCAGAACCATGCAGACCGGAAAGCTGAAGCTGACAGGTTGTTTAAGGAAGGGGAACAACAGGCTCAGACGAGTCAATTTGAAGCAGCTATACAGTCTTTGCAACAGGCATTAAATATTTATCGGGAACTCAAAGACCGTTCGAGTGAGGCGAAAACTCTGACCCGTCTTGTAAGTCCTTACGCTCTTCGAGGTGACTATGCCAAAG
>JAICRN010000593.1 GCA_025937335.1 Microcoleus sp. TY_ISSM_2_bin.22 | reverse complement strand
TTTTCTTCAGAATCGTAGCTAATGTGGTCGGACTTGTAAGCTGGTGGCTCAACGTGAATTAAGATGCGTACAGGGCTGAAACGTTCTTCCAAACGGGCTTCTACTTCTTCTGTAATCCGGTGAGCTGTTTCTACATCAACAGCATCGACGATCGCGTGCATTTCAATAAACACTTGACGCCCGATCAGGCCGCGGGAGGCGATCGAATGACAGTTAACAACGCCGGGCACATCCATTGCGATCGCGTGAATAACTTCCGGTGCGATCGCCATTTCATCCACCAACCAAGGCAGATTTTCCCTTAAAACCTTCCAACCGCTGCTAAATACCAAAACAGCCACAGGAAAAGACAAAAATACATCCAGGAATTGCAGTTGAGGTATGTTTAAAACCTCCCCTTGCCAAACTCCAATCAACCCGCCGATGACCATAATTGTCACCCAAACATCGCTCATCGTGTGCTGCGCGTCAGCCACTAAAATCGCGCTACCGAGACGTTGGCCAACTCTGCGCTCGTAAAAAGTGACAAAAATATTAATTCCCAGTACAATCAGCAAAATCCACAGTTCATTTGGCGATATTTTGACAACTTTACCCCCGTTAATCAGCCTTTCAACAGCACCGCTGAGAATTTCAAAACAGGCAATTCCCAGAAAAGCAGCAATTCCCAGAGCTCCGAGAGCATCAAATTTTTGGTGTCCGTAGGGATGATCGCGATCGGGCTGCGGATTGGCATAATGATTAGTTACCAATCCTAAAATATTATTAGCGCTGTCCGTGACGCTGTGCAAAGCATCTGCCAGCAAACTGAGGGAACCAGTCAGCCATCCCACGGCTGCTTTAATTGCCATCACCAGTAAGTTTAGCAATAAGGTAATTATTAAAACCTTGCGGACTTCGGAACGGTTATCGGCAACCATAAAATCTCCTCGATCTGCCGTCAAGTTTTCTGGTTTCTAGTTTAAAGCTTATCAAGTCATAACAGGTTAAAACTCTTGCGGAATCTAGCTTGCGACTAGATTTATATTCATTAATTTAGGCTAGCTTCTTGAGATAAGTTTTAATTAATAGCAGTCTCGCAGTCCAATTGAGCTGCAATGTACTTCTTTTGGGTTACTATATCTTTTATCATTAACAATTGTATGTTAAATTTCATTGCCCATGTCTCTTTCTCCGCTGACACTGAATTTAGTCGAAGGTTCTGTCTCCTTTAGCTTTTCCCCGCAAGCCGCCCGGGATTTGCAAACCGAAATTGCAGCTTTGATGGAAAGCTTGAAAGCTGTAGCAGCCAAAACCGCTGGCGCTAAAGCTTCTCCCCAAAAACCGATGGAATATCGGTATGCAGGAGATGTATTTTTGGAAGTTTTCTGCAACCCGAATATCTGGCCAACTCCTTTTGCTGCAAAAGTGCTGATTACGGTTCGGGACGATCGCGTGCGCGTGACCACAGAAGCCGAACTCAGCCGCCTGCGCGACGATCTCGCTCAGTATATCGAACAAGTCGGTTGAGATTTTCAACCTCGATCGTTTGTAGTTAATAGGTTGAATCTGAGTTCAGATACCATTCTCAAGAACAGGCTTTCCGGCCTGTTCGACAAACATTAAATTTTATTGTGGGGTGGGCTTCTAGCCCGCCCCTGAAAGGCTGATTGAAAGGGGATAGCTATCTGCCGGCGACGCCGACCATTCCCACATAGAACCAGCATAATTCTTAGCACAAAATCCCACATTTGTCAATACACAAGTCAACCATGCAGAGCGAATTCCCCCACTACAATAACTCACAATTTGAGTTGACTGCGAAACTCCTTTTTGCTGCAAAATAGCGACAATTTCCCCGCGAGACAGCAGTTTTCCCTGTTTGTCCATCAACTGTTTGTAATAGAGGTGAACCGCACCGGGAATGTAGCCGCCCCGCTTTTCTCCGTAAGGCGTTTTACCTGCATATTCTCGCGGCTCTCTGGCGTCAACAATGACTAAATTCTCATCTCCTAAAATAGCTTTCAATTCATCCCGCTGAATTTCCCAATTCGAGAGGCGAGATATTACAAAATCTCCTGTTTTCGGTGGATTGTTTGCAGATTTCACTCGATTAATTCCAGCTTTGATTAAAGCCCGATATCCTCCATCGACAAAAACAGCTTTTTCGTGTCCCAAAGTCCGCAACATCCAAACACTCCGCCCGTCTTCGCCCCACCCTTTCACGGAATCGGCAACGACTATGACAGGTTTGTCTTGACAAATACCAATTGCTTGCAGTTTTTGAGTTAAAACTGTGTTATTTTCAATAATTTTTCCCTTGTGGGGAAAGTGCGATTGAGAAAATTCCTGCCAAGTTACGGGAATAGCTGGTGGGAGACGGCAAAACAACTTTAAAATGGGTGCGCGAGCATCTAGTAAAGTAGCTTCTTGTTCCAGCAATTGCTTAGCTAAATCTGCATTTACTATCCAATTATTTGCTAAATTACCCAGTAAATTAGACATAATTTATTGAGTAACTTTGGCTGTATTAGCACCGCAGGCTAATACCCCTTTGGTATTAGTTGGATTAGCTGGTTTAGTCTTTCCAGGAGCTGCATTTATACACAAAATAGTTTGGGTTTTGTTTCCCACCAAAAAGACTCCCCCCACAAAACTTTTGAGATTAGCTTGCTTCGACACTCCGTAGTTAAATACAGTACCTTTTTTCACCATGGCGATCGAGTAGCTGTAATTGGCTGCGTCCGGTTTAATTTGGAGGCCCATATAAACCAATAAATTGGAAACAGAACTTGTAAAACCTGCTTTTTCAGCATAGTAAACTTGCTGGGCTTTATTCATCGAACCCACAAAGTTTTTCGCTTGTAATTCCTTAGTTTTAAGCGTTGGTGAAACTTGAGCTTCCGAGACAGAACTGAAAACAACTGGCAGAGTTAGAGATGCGATCGCAACTTTGAGCTGCCAGTTGCTGCTATACATCCTGCTTAATTTCACAGACGCCCGGTGGAATGAGCAGTTGAGAAACATATAATTAAACTAATTGTTTTGCCTGAAACTGTTTCAATTCCCCAGGAGCAACCGTACCGTATTCTGTAATAATTCCTGAGATCAATTCCGCCGGAGTTACGTCAAAAGCGGGATTGTAAAATTCGACTCCCACAGGACAAATTCGGGTAGTTCCAACTTGATACATTTCCACTGGATCGCGTTCTTCAATGGGGATTTTGCTGCCGTCGGAAAGTTCAAAATCAATTGTAGATAGAGGGGCGGCGACAAAAAACGGGACGTTGTGAGCTTTGGCAACAATTGCTAAACTGTAAGTGCCAATTTTATTGGCTGCATCCCCATTAGCAGCGATTCTATCTGCACCGACAACTACTGCATGAATCATGCCGAGTTTCATGCAGTGAGCGGCCATATTGTCAGCTATTAATGTGACGGGAATTCCTTCTTGCACGCATTCCCAAGTGGTAAGTTTGGCACCTTGGAGACGGGGCCGAGTTTCGTCTGCAAAAACTCTTCCGAGTCTTCCTTCTCGCCAAGCAGAACGAAATACACCTAAAGCAGTTCCGTAGCCTGCTGTTGCTAATGCACCTGCATTGCAGTGAGTTAGTAAGTTCAATTTTTCGGGTGTAGCTGGCAGAACTTCTAAACCTTTGTCGCCGATATCTTTACAAGTTTGCAAGTCTTCTGCTTGAATGGTTTTGGCCATTTCTAACAAAGTTTTTTGCACTTGTTCGACAGAACCGCTAGTTCTCTCGGCAGTTTTAAGCATTCGCGATATTGCCCAAAACAAATTAACCGCAGTGGGACGAGTCGATCGCAATAATTCGCCAACTTGTTCTAGTTTAGTTAAAAACTCGG
>JAICRN010000068.1 GCA_025937335.1 Microcoleus sp. TY_ISSM_2_bin.22 | reverse complement strand
GCCATAAAACCAATCTCCCACAGCCAGCGCAAAGAATCAGATTCAGCAGCCAAAAACTGTTGCATGAGAGAGTGGAACACTGGCATAACTGCGGTTATCTCTTCTTCCGTAACATTCAATGTATAGAGAGTTGAATCAGCACAGCAAGCGAAACCGCCAGCCACTGCCGCCTCACTCTCTGACAAATGTCCTCGCACACCCGCTGTGCCCTACCACCCGATAAATGCCATGACACTCAAAACTGCCACCACCGTCAACTGCAACACCGCTTCTGGCTTCAACTGCATTCCGGCTACCTCCAGCGAACCAAACGCCGAAATCAATACTGTTCCCAGCATCAATATCCTCGCTTTGGCTGACTTCGCCCTCAAAGAATTGCAAGGGGAAATGAAAACTGCCAGCCGCAGCGCTCAAGCAGTGGCGATGCGGATTGCTAAGGAAGTCGAACGGATTTGCCAAAAAAGCGATCGCATCCAAATTTCCGGCGAAGTGGAAGCTTGGCAAATCACCTTGGCCGAGCACCGGTTGCAAAAAACCCTGCAATACTACAGCCTCGGTTCCAAACAAGGCCGCGTCGAACTGCATTCTCACCTGGCGGCGATGGTTTACCGCCATGTTGCTTCTTTCCGATCGAACTTGAACTTCCAAGCTCGCTACAACATGATTGAAGACTTTTTGCAAGGCTTTTACATCGAATCTCTGCGAGCTTTCCGCCGCGAACACCAACTCGATGCCACCTACCAGCCCCGCACGCAGCTAGAATTGGCAGAGTACATGGCTTTTACCGAACACTACGCCAAGCGCCAAATTGGTTTGCCCGGCCGCAACCGCCAGCGCCTGATCGTGTTGCGCGCTCAAGGATTTGCCAAGGGCCAGCCTCCGGAAACTGCGATCGACATTGAAATGGCTGTAGAATCCGGCAAGGGAGAAGAGGCAGAAATGTACAGCCGCTCTCCGGCGCTGCAACAAGTGCGCGAGCAAATGGTATTGGAAACTGTCGATCCGGCTGATGCTGTGCTGCGCGATCGAGTAGTCTCGGAATTGATTGCCTATCTGGAATCTCAAAATCAACCAGAATGCGTGGACTACCTCACTTTAAAATTGCAAGACCTTTCGGCTTCGGAAATCGATCGAGTTCTCGGTTTGTCTTCCCGCCAGCGCGACTACTTGCAACAGCGGTTTAAGTACCACGTCGAAAAATTTGCCCGCACTCAAAATTGGCAACTCGTGCACGAATGGCTGGGTGCTGATGTCGATCAAAAGCTGGGAATGACTTCTGATAAATGGGAAGCATTTCGCGCTCAACTCTCGCCGGAAATGCAGCAACTGTTAGAAATGAAGCGGAATCAAGAAAGCGACAAGGCGATCGCCACCGCGCTCAAATGCACTCCCAAACAAGTCCAAAAACGCTGGGCGCAACTGTTGGAGCTGGCAAGCCAGACTCGCAACAGCAGCCAAGCTTAACTGGTACTCAAATATGAATGCAACTGTTTTCTTGAGACTGGAAAATGCGATCGGGTGCGGCACCTGCACAGGAATGCCCGCCCCGGCGTCCGCTCTCAAATTAACAAGGGCTGCTACTAATTTATCGCCGCTTTTAGGCAAATTCAATTTATTAAAACAACATTACTTTTTTTAATATTTTTCCTTCCCCGGTTATCCCGGGGAATTTGTTTTTATTAGTTATTAGTTATTAGTCATTAGTTATCAGTCATTGGAAATTGCTTGGTAAAGAGGCAGTACCTCGCTCGGTTGAGAAATGCTGTATCCGCTGTCAGTTTGCAATGAAAACTATATAATTTTCGAGCGGGCATAAAAAAATTTTCCTCAGAGGTGCGGCTGATGTTTCCAGTGTGGTTGCAGGCAGGATTTTGGGGTTTAGTGGGGGGGTCAGCCTTGCTACTGGGAGCGGCAGTGGGTTACTTTGTCAGCATTCCCCAGCGGGCGATCGCCACAATTATGGCTTTTGGCGCTGGTGTGCTGATTTCAGCGCTATCCTTTGAACTGATGGATGAAGCTTACAAGCGCGGCGGTTTCGACTCGACGGCGATCGGCTTTTTGGGTGGCGCTGCTGTCTACACAGCCGCCAATTGGTTTTTGAATCAACAGGGAGCAAAACACCGCAAGCGATCGGGCGCTTTGCACCCAGCTAAAACAGAGTCAGGCGGTGGCGGATTAGCCATAGCCCTCGGCGCGCTGTTAGACGGGATACCGGAGTCGATCGTCGTTGGCGTCAGCATGATTTCTGGAGGCGCTGTCAGTTGGGTGACAGTAGCGGCAATTTTTCTCTCCAACATTCCCGAAGGACTTTCCAGCGCCGCCGGCATGAAAAAAGCAGGGAGATCGATCGGTTACGTTTTTGGAGTTTGGGGCGCGATCGCAGTTATTTCGGGTATCGCAGCATTGTTAGGATATGCGGTTTTCAGGGGCTTTTCAGCGGAAGTAATAGCCGCAACTACCGCCGTAGCAGCAGGGGGTATTTTAGCAATGATCTCAGATACTATGATTCCCGAAGCATTCGAGGAAACTCACGATTTTGCTGGGCTAATTACTGTCTGCGGATTTTTAGCTGCTTTTGTACTCAGCAAGTTAGGGGAAAGATAATTGGAAATTAGCGATCGATCGTCACTAATGTAGAATTGGGAATTGCTGAGACTTATAGTGTTTTTGATATAGAAACAGACGAGTGTGATATGTTGCCAAGCTGTATCCGGACATAAAAAAGTTTATAATTAACATTAAAGACCGCAGCCTGTCAAGAGGTGTTGGAAAATTTATGTCTGTCAACTTAGGGGAGATCCTGCACGAAAGCTACAAAATTATCGCTTTGTTGGGACAGGGAGGGTTTGCTAAAACCTACACGGCTGCACAAATAAACAAACCCAATAATCCTCTGTGCGTTGTTAAGGAAATTCCTTTTCCCCTATCGAACGATCCGCGAGTTTTGGAGAAGGGAAGGAAGCGATTTGAAAGGGAGGCTAGTGCTTTGCGCCGTCTCGGCCAAAACTCGCGCATTCCGGAATTATTCGATCGCTTTGAAGAAAACGATCGCTTTTACTTAGTTCAAGAATACGTTCAAGGACATCCGCTCAGTCAAGAACTCACTGCGGGCGATCGCTGGAATGAGAAAAAAACCGTTGCTTTTTTGCGGGAAGTTTTGGAAATATTAAAATCAGTCCACCAAGAAAATATTATTCACCGCGATATTACACCTTCAAACCTAATTCGGCGCGAAACAGATAAAAAAATTGTTTTAATAGATTTTGGGGCGGTCAAAGAAATCAGCACTTTTACCTCTAACTCTACAGGTGAAATATTCACATCGCAGGCGATCGGCACCAGCGGTTATATGCCTGCCGAACAATACAATCCGCAGTCTCTCCCGCAACCCTACAACGACATTTACGCCCTCGGAATCATCGCTATCCAAGCTCTTACCGGGCAACGTCCCACCAATCTGCCGCAAGACCCCGAAACTGGTGAAATTGTCTGGGATTACTCGACGCCCGATCGCCCTGCGGTACAAGTTAGCGACAAGCTCAAAAATACTGTCACCAAGATGGTGCGTTTCCACTTTCAAGACCGCTACCAATCTGTGGATGAAGTTTTGCAAGACTTGGATTTGCAGATCGTCGCAGGGCCCGAGTTACCCAAAAATTCGTTGAAGTTGCGATCGCGCTTTCGCTGGCTGCTGCTAGGCATTGCGGGAATTGCGGCTTGTGGGGCGATCGTACTTTTAATCCCCATAATTTCTCCGCTAATCCCCACAATTTCCCCGCGACAAAAGCTTCCTACACTCTCCACAGATGGTGTAAGTTCTGGCGAAAAACTCCTAGTGCAAACCTCCGCCCTTTGGTCAAAACAAAGGGGAATTAATGAGTTTGCCGACTCAAATTATCCAGAAGCTTTAAAATTGCTCAAACAGTCCTGGCGAGAAGACCGCAGAGATCCGGAAACTTTAATTTACATCAACAATGCTCTGCTGAAGGCAATAGATGCAGAATATTACACGATCGCAATTGTTGTTCCCATCCGCAGAAATCAGGACGGCAGCATCCTCAACGCAAATTTAGCCGAAGAACTGCTGCGCGGTATTGCTCAAGCACAAACCGAAGTTAATTTAGGCCTGCTCGCTGCAAATGAGAACAATAAAGATTTTCCCGGTCAAGGCTTTCTCGAACCAAAAGCTATTAAAGGAAAAGGTCTCAAAGTCATCATCGCCGATGACGGAAATATCAAATCCTACGCAGTTACCAGGGCAAATTATCTGGTTGCTCAGCCCGATATTCTAGCAGTTATCGGACACTACACCAGCGACATGACTGTGGAAACCGTAGATATTTACAATCAAAATAAACTCGTCGCCATTTCTCCGGGAAGCACAACAGAAGAACTGACGCGCAAACCTCGAAAATTTTTCTTTCGGACGGCTCCGACAACTAGTATAGAAGCTGAAGCTTTAGTAAATCAACTGATCGGGGTCGGCGAGAAAAAAGCCGCAGTATTTTACAATCCCAACAGTCCGTTCAGCGCTTCTTTGTGGGAAGAATTTAAACAGCAATTTGAAGCCAAAGGAGGCTCGACTTTTAGAATTAGGAATTATTACGACTTATCTAAAAATAATTTAGACGCCGAAGCAGCAATCAAAGAAGTTGAGAAAGCCGGAAAAACAGCCTTACTTGTCATTCCCGACGGTCAAGTCACTAATTCCCTGGAAAATGCGATCGAAATGATTAAAGCTAACGGCGATCGCAATTGGATTGTCGGGCCCTGGACGCTGTACGAGCCGAGAACGTTAGAAGTAGCAAAACAGCTAAAGTCTGTTGAAAAACTGGGCGTATCCGTGTTTTGGCATCCGTTAATCAGTTTTGACAAAAAATTTCCCCAAAACGCTGAAAAATTGTGGGGAGGCTCGTTGAATACTCGATCGGCTTTAACCTACGATGCCGCCAGAACGCTGATTAAAGCCCTAGAAATGCAGCCGGAACCAAGCCGCGAAGGAATGCAGAAAACTTTAGCCGAGCCAAATTTTAAAGCTGCGGGAGCTACGGGTATAATTGAGTTTGACTCGAAGACTGGAAATCGGAAAAATCCTTATAAAGGATTGGTGCATATTGTTCCGTGTTCGAGAGAACAATTTGGCCTCACCTTTGTGCCGATCGAATTTCCTACAGCCGCAGCCGCAGGTTTAAAGTGCGATTGAATTAATATCTTGTGGCATTCTCAACAAACCTGTAGGGGCGGGTTTTACCAACCATAATTGCCGAAAATCAATAATCTCATAAACCCGCCCCCGCGCCACGGTAAATCGCTATTGCTGCTATCGCGATCGGTGCAACATATCAATTTATTGGATATATTAAACAAGGCTAGTTTTTTTTATAGAAACCCTTATGACTGTCAATCTCGCTCCCTGCCACGATTCTAGTCTCAAACCTGAAGCCCAAAATATCTCAGCACTCAAACAAGTCCTGCAGACAATTGATGCCGATAGCTGTCCGGGTTCCTATAATTTTCATATGCACACAGTCTACTCCGACGGGCGATTGCAGCCAGAGAAATTGATGGAACAAGCCATAGCCGGGGGTCTCAAGGGCTTAGCTATCACCGACCACCATTCCACCAAAGGCTACGCTCAAGCTCAAATTTGGTTGGATAATTGGAAATCAAACAATCCCGACAGTAATGTCACAGCACCAACTCTGTGGACAGGGGCTGAAATTAATGCTGAATTGCTCAACAATGACGTACACATTCTCGGTTATGGCTTCGATCCGCAACATCCCAGTCTCAAACCATACTTGCGACGTGATAGCGGTATAGTCGGTAACGATAATTATCCAGCATCAAAGGTAATTAATGCTATTCAGGAAGCAGGAGGTTTAGCAGTTCTCGCCCATCCTTGTCGCTATCGTTCTACCGCAGATAAATTAATCCCAGAAGCCGCTCGTTTAGGAATTGACGGCATAGAAATCTACTATGCCTACGGTAATCCTATTCCTTGGAAACCGAGTCCAATACAAACTGCTTTAGTCAAAGATTTAGCAGAAACTTATGGTTTGCTGGGAACTTGCGGAACCGACTCTCACGGGCTGAGTATTCTAGTCCGAATCTAAATATTTGGGAAATAACAAGTTCTGTATCCTGTCATTGCCAGCCTAAACGTCAGCGGCTCTATCTCTTATGAAAGCAATCGCAATGACTAGAAAACAAACTGTTTACTATGTCATATTATGTCCGCTCAAACGACCACTATAAAATTGGTTCGTAGTGAGAACTTCAGTCTTCATAAAAGTCGGCAGACAGAAGTTTTCACTACTTGCCTGATAACGGCTAATTTACCGGACGCGATCTTATTGCGATCGCCAGGATGAGCTTTCGGTATCCAAAAGAAAGCAATTCCCAAAGCCGGTAATATTGTTGCAACTTCTAGAGACATTGCGCTCTAAAAAACAGTCGCAATTCTTCTACCGTTCCGGGAACAACTGACAGGCCCTGTTTGTTGGCTGATTTGCCCAATCTAAGCGAGAATTCCCAAACCGATCCATCCAACCTTCCAAATAAGCCCTATTAGCCTTTTTTTCCTCATAATCCGATGTATTCATTGGATGAGGTGCTAAACCAAAAATAGTCGCCGTTGTCACGCAAAACATCGACTTTTGAAAACTCTGACAAATTTGCACCCGCAGATCGTCTTCACCCCGACAGCTAGTGCGATAAACTTCGTGCAAATACTCCGGCAAATAATGCCGCATATCTTGCATTAATTGAGTTGGCGGAACCCCTGCACCTCCAATCGGTAAAGGGTCAGCAAACAAAGCCCCGTAGGCAAATTCTCTTTGTTCTTCGGGGATTTGATGAGCTTGAGCATTGTATGAAACTGTGCCAAAAAACGCAGTGCCCCGAAAGAAAACAGCCTCTACATAAGGCACGGCTACATCTGGTAAAAATGTCAAATTAGCCGTCGCTGGCAGTATATCGTAAACTTGAGAGCCAATCTTGACGCTGTAGGTAATCGGCAGGCTGGCTGCGGCGACTAAACCGGCTTTGACAAAATCAACTACATCAGAAATAGACTTAGTTTCCCCTCGATCGTAGGAATCAGATAAGTCGATGAACAAATCGCTCATTACCCGCCAAAACTGACCTAGACCGCTGTAGTAAGCCAGCATCCGCACTTGTTCCGGCAAAAAATCAGGAAATGCTTTGTGTAGTCCTTGCATGAAAAAATTGCCTTTCAATTTAGCCGCGATCGCCTTTTCGACCAAACTGCTAAATTCCGGGGAATCCAAATAACTGTCCAAACCGCCGCCGCCGTGCCAAAGCATTGTTCTCATGCAATACTCCGCATACTCAAAATTAATGCGATCGTGCCACAAATAGCGCATTAACTTCGGCAGAGTGACTTCCCCATTGAAATATTTAAAAAACGGGAAAAGCACTAAAAACTGTTCTTCAGCAATATAATTGAGATTGCGAGAATAGGCATCGAGAACCACACCGTAACTTTTGAGAATGCCGACAACTTCTACTACATTTTCCGTCGATTCAGGCAGCAAAGCTTTGCCTGATTCCAAGATGTCAATGTATGCGGATAGGGGATGAGAAGATGGTTTTAATACGGTACTTGTCATCTGGATTCAGCCTTAATTTAATAACTATTTTCTTACTGCTTATAGCTCTTGTATTATATCATTTCTGGCAAGGTTTGCTACCTAAAAACACAAATATTTACTTTGTTTTGATATAAAAATACCTACTCTCCCAGACGCACTCTATATCGACAAAAAAGTGGGTTTTTTAGGTTTCTGCGGGGTGCGTTTGTTTGTAGTGAGGAATGCAAGTCATCATACAATTCTGAGGACTGTCATACTCACTACAAACGAATTGGAGTGCGGTCGATCGACCGGACATCCTATCAGTCTAAGTTTTGAGAAAATTGAACTTGCGCGGGCCCAGGAACTGCCATTGCGATCGCAGTTTTCTCGCTCAAAGCAACTAAAACTCCCGGCTGCACTCCCATGATTGCAATAATTATGGCTAAAACCAGCGAAGGAATGCGATCGTCCCAGCGGACTTGCGGCAAATTTTCCACCAAATCCGAAAGGCGGCCGAAAAAGGCGCGGTTGACCATAATTAAAAAGTAAACTGAAGTTAAACCAGTGCCGATCATGCAGAGCAAAGTTTGCACGGGAAACACTGGCAAACTACCCCGAAACATCAAAAATTCAGCAATAAATCCAGCCAAGCCCGGAATGCCGGCACTAGCCATCACCCCGAGGATCATTAAACTGCCAATCATCGGCAAACCGCGATCGGGATTGAACAAACCTTTGAGGACATCGATGTTGCGGGTGCCGGATTTTTTGTAAACAACGCCGACACTCAAAAATAGCAGCCCCGAAATTAAACCGTGGCTAACCATTTGCAAAACTGTTCCCAGCATACTAATCGGAGTAGCTGCGGCGCTAGCTAACAAAATGTAGCCCATGTGAGCGATCGAACTGTAAGCTACAATTTTTTTCATGTCTTTTTGGGCGATCGCGCAACTCGCCCCGTAAAGCACACTCACCACCGCCCAACTCGCCAAAGTCGGGGCCGCCACCGCCCACGCATCTGGAAACAAACCCAAACCAAAGCGCAGCATCCCATAAGTTCCCAGCTTCAAAAGCACCCCCGCCAGCAGCACCGAAACCGGCGTCGAAGCTTCTACGTGAGCATCCGGCAGCCAAGTATGAAAAGGCACCAAAGGCATTTTAATTCCAAAAGCCAGCAACACCCCTGCCAGCAAAACAATTTGCCTTACCAAAGGCAATGGCAATCCTCCTTGCAAATGCGATGCGCCCGCTGCACCAACCATATCGAAACTAGAAGCACCGCTGAGCCAACCAGTCCCCAAGAAAGCAGCCAGCAGCACAATTCCCGAAAATGCAGTATAGATTAAAAACTTAGTAGCAGCATAACCCCGGCGCTCGCCTCCCCAAATCGCAATTAACAGGTAAAGCGGAATCAATTCTACCTCAAAAAACAGGAAAAACAGCAGCAAATTTTGAGATAAAAAAGCCCCTGTTACGCCGCCGGTAATTAACAGAATCAAAGCATAATAAAGTCGAGGTCTGCGGATCGACTCATCCGTAGCGTAAATAGCTACCCCTGTCAGGAGAGTATTTAAAATTACCAAAGGCAGAGCCAAACCATCAACACCGAGATTGTAATTCAATCCCAAAACATCTATCCAAGGAATAAATTCCGAAAACTGCAACTGACTCGTACTGGCATCAAACTGAACTGCCAAAGTCACCGAGAGAATAAAAGTTAGACCCGCAATGGCGATCGCGACATTCCGAACTATCTTAGAACTAATCGCACCGGGCCAGAGTCCAATCAGAGCCGCCGCCAAAATAGGTATCCAGATTAAAGCACTGAGCATCAATTAAAACTTTCCTTTGTTACACAGTATTTAGAACTATATTTAACATTAACGCAAAGCAACTACATATAAAAGCGATCGGCCCATTTTCTTGTTAACATAGATTCAAATGTCTCTGGAATCCTCCTATGACCTCAAGTCTTACAGATCGAGAAGATTTGCAAATTAAATCCGGTTTTCCTTCCACCCGCCTCACCGTTGCCGACTTGGAACAACTGCAAAGTATACTCTCGGAAGCACATCTAGACTACCAATTAGAACTCGCAGACGGGAAGATAATCGTTATGGGCCCATCAGACATTGTATCGAGCGAAATTGGGGCAGAGTTTGGCAGACTTTTGGGGAACTGGGTCAAACCCCGCAAACTCGGACGAGTTTTTGAGTCCAGCGGCGGGTTTATCCTCCCCAATTCCGATCTGAGAGCTCCCGATGTTTCCTTTGTGACAGCCGATCGCCTCAAACAAAGTAAAAGGTATTTTGCCGAACTCGTTCCCGACTTAGTTGTAGAAATCAAATCTCAGTCGGATCGCCTCAAACCCCTGCGAGAAAAAATTTTATCATTCATCGAACTCGGAGCCAAAGTAGGAATATTAATCGACCCGGACAAGCGCACAGTAACAGTTTACACTCCGACAGCCGAGCCAGTTGTATTAAGAGACGGCGACATGATTTCAATTCCCGAACTTTTGCCCGGTTGGGAAGTTGCGGTGACCGAATTGTGGCCCATCGATTTTGAGTAAAATGAGATAAAAAAGCAGACAAACCCAGAATAAAATCATCTGCGTTCATCTGCGTTCATCCGCCCTCATCTGCGGTTTAAAATTAAATAACATCAGACAAAAAGCAGACAAACCCCAAAAAATTCATCTGCCAACCTCTGCAGTTTAAAACTGCCAAATAATCAACGCCAGCAACACAGCAACCCCCCCCGCAATAGTCAACACATAAAACTGCGACTGACCGGTGCCGCTGTACTTCAACCCTTCGCCGCTGAAAATTGTCGCCAAACCGAACAAATTAACCGCCCCGTCCACCAAATACCTGTCAGTCCAAGCGCTGATTTTAGAAATAGAAGCCACAGCCCAAACGACAGTCAAGCGGTAAACTCGATCGATATAAAAATCGTAAGCAAACAAATCCTGCAAAACCGGAACAGGTAGCCGTACCGGTCGAGGTAAAACCCCGTACCAATAAATCGCCACCCCAACCGCACAGCCAATCAAGCCAGATACAATCAACAGCGGCGTATCCAGCGTCTTCAAAAGCAAATTTAAAGCATCAAAATCTCCCGTTTCCGCCCAAGGCCCGCTCCAACTAATTAACAGTTGCCACTTCTGCAACATCCAAGGCACTAACAGCCCAATCACCGTCAAAATTACCATTGGCAAAGCCATCTGCCAAGGGGATTCCGGAGCTCTGCGAGTTTTAGGCTGCGGTTTTCCCACAAACACTAAACCGAATATGCGAGTTAAATTTAGCGCTGTCAAACCGTTAACTAAAAGCAGCACTATTACCAGCCACAAAGGTACCGTCCAAAAACCGTTGAGCCAGCGCCGCATCGCCCAAAAGTTGCCCAGAGGCAACAGCGCTACCATCCCCGCAGCGCCTACTAAATAAGCGGTAGTCGTGGCAGGCATTTTCGACCACAACCCACCCATTTCTGTTAAATCTTGAGTGTTAGTTGTCGTAATAATTGACCCTACGCTCATGAATAATAGGCCCTTGGCGATCGAGTGCACGAACAGCAACAGCAAAGCAATGTCAACTTGATTTAGCCCCACTGCGATAAACACCAAGCCCAAAGAAGCGCTGGTAGAATGCGATAGTGCTCTTTTGATGTCGATTTGGGCGATCGCCACCAAGGAAGCGCCAACAGCCGTCACCGCACCCAACACGACCAGCACCCCATCTGCGATCGGCGACAGCGCTAAAACAGGCTGAAGTTTAATCAAAACATAAGCCCCAGCGCCCACAACTACCGTATTCCGCATAATCGAAGCCGGGTTGGGCCCTTCCATCGCCTCGTCGAGCCATAAGTGGAAGGGAAATTGAGCGCACTTGGCCGTAGGTGCGGAGATTAAAGCCAAACCTAAAAGAGTCGCCACTACCGGAGACAAAGTTGCAGTTTCCGCCCATTTTTCCAAATCGGAAAAATTCAAACTTCCCGCTAAGGTTGAAAGCGTGACTACTCCCATCAGCAGCGGCACGTCTCCTACACGCTTTGTTAAAAACGCATCTCTAGCGGCTGTTACTACGAGCGGTTGAGCGTACCAAAACCCGACTAGCAAGTAAGTTGAAAGCGTCAGCATTTCCAGCAAAGCGTAAGTTATAAGCAGCGAGTCGCTAATGGCAATG
The DNA here is from genome assembly GCA_025937335.1 of Microcoleus sp. TY_ISSM_2_bin.22. Lineage (GTDB taxonomy): Bacteria > Cyanobacteriota > Cyanobacteriia > Cyanobacteriales > Microcoleaceae > Microcoleus. The sequence goes on along the minus strand of JAICRN010000068.1, from coordinate 1,817 downwards.
CCGCTAATTGCCGCTTCAAAAAAACCCATCAGCCCAAAAAATCGAGCTAGCGCCCAGTCTTTTTCCATGTAGCCGAGAGCGTAAATTTGGGCTAGCAAACTCAGAAGTGTAACTAACTCCATTGCTCCCACGCTGACCGTAGATATTTCTATTGCAAAAGACAAATCTAAATCTGCTGCTTGCACCCAGTGCAAGAGCAACTGTTGGGGCGGTCGATCCCAAGTTGCTGTAAAAATAACTGACCCGTGCAGGAAAGCCAACACCGTCATCAGCAAATTGAAGTAGGCAGCCGGTCTGGGCCCTGTTCTGCGAACGGTTCCCGTAGACCACGGCAAAGTTAAAATTGCGCCTATTAAGCCATATAAAGGTACCCACCAACAGGCTTGGAGGAGAAATTGAGTCATTTAATCTATCCCTTAAACTTCAAATTACCGGCTGCCTTCGTACAAAAACAGTCGCGGGCGATCGCCCGATACCCTAAAACTTTGACTAAACTCGATCGTATAGTTTTGGCAAAATAATTTGCACTCAAGATTCACTATACATTAAAGCATCAAAACTGAAAATTATCTCAATACAAAATTAAACAATTTTTAGGCTCGGCACTCAAAGAAAAAAACGCCCGCAGATCGGCCAAGACTGCCTTTTTTGCCAGTTTACCCGCGATCCCCCTTTTGAAATCCCCAAGTTTCCAGACACTGAGAAGCGCCTCCTCCACCTACCGAACTCTACTTTAAAGGTATTTTTACTTACTCGACTCCCCGATCGCCGCTGACATCTACTCCTCTAAATATTAAGATTATTAAATAAATCTTAAATTATTTGAAGTAACATAAAAAATTTTAATTTTTGTTATTAAACATTATGATGTTAGTTTATATTGTCAAGGTGGACAGCTTCCCCTATTCTTAAAGGATAGGAAGCTTTACACTGCATTACTAAATAATGTTGGCCTCCCCGTCCAAATTTTTAGATTTCTCAAAGATTTGTAACGGTAATTCCGCTAATCCTCAAAGGAGATTCAAAAATGTCAATTGCCGTGGGAATGATTGAGACAAAAGGTTTTCCCGCTGTTGTGGAAGCTGCCGATGCTATGGTCAAAGCTGCCCGCGTTACCCTCGTGGGCTATGAAAAAATCGGCAGCGCCCGCGTCACAGTAATTGTGCGCGGCAACGTGTCGGAAGTCCAAGCCTCTGTGGCAGCCGGAGTGGAATCCGTCAAGCGGGTGAACGGCGGAGAAGTCGTCTCTACCCACATCATCGCTCGCCCCCACGAAAACCTAGAATACGTTCTGCCGATTCGATATACAGAAGCAGTAGAACAGTTCCGAGGCTACTAAGTTCTTAGCGCACAAAAAATTCGTTAAACGAAAATTTGTGCGAAGTTCAAAAATTAACTGTTTAGTTCCCCAAATATTCAATCAGGAGTAAAACCAATGGCAATTGCAGTTGGCATGATCGAAACCTTAGGCTTCCCCGCAGTTGTAGAAGCCGCTGACGCGATGGTCAAAGCAGCCCGCGTCACCTTGGTAGGCTACGAAAAAATCGGTAGCGCTCGCGTTACGGTCATTGTAAGAGGAGATGTCTCGGAAGTGCAAGCTTCCGTTTCCGCTGGAGTAGAGTCAGTGAAGCGCGTTAACGGCGGACAAGTGATGTCCACCCACATTATCGCCCGCCCTCACGAAAACTTAGAGTACGTGCTGCCCATTCGCTACACCGAAGCTGTAGAACAGTTCCGTGAAGGCGTGAGCGGCATTCGCCCCCTCAACAGATCGTAAGATAGGCGATTCCCTACGGGATAGCTTCGCTTCACGGGTT
>JAICRN010000275.1 GCA_025937335.1 Microcoleus sp. TY_ISSM_2_bin.22 | reverse complement strand
GCATGGTATTAATCACCCTGCAAATTATCAGCCGAGTGTTTGAATATAATACAGGATTGTTGCTCAAATCTTTTGTCTTTGTTCTGTGCGGGATAGGCGTAATTGCTGCGGGTTTGTGGTTCGAGCGCCACTTCGCAAAAATCCCCGATGAATAGAAATTATTCATCTCTCTCTTCTCTCACTCAGCGCCCTCTGCGTTCTCTGTGGTTTAATCATTCCGAAACAACCGTAAACAATATTAACCCATACATAACATGAACAGAAACAACATTGACTTATTAGTTAAAAATCCAGATACAACAAATCTGTTTCAGCTTCCCCCAGAAGCAAAACGCCTTCCCGCGTGGCGGCTGTGGGTTCCTTTGCTGCTGCAAATCGGACTAATTGCCGCCGTACCCGCCACCGCCGTTTACACTTTTATTACTGGCAAAACAGTTGTCCTGCAAACAGCACCAGTAGACCCTTACGACTTTTTGCGCGGATATTACCAAGTTTTGAGATATGATATTTCCGAGCTCACAAATCTCCAAAAACTCCCCGGCTGGAAAGATTTACCTACCGAAAAAAAACCTTGTCCGCCCGGAATTGTTTGTCCCAAAAATACGCACCATCTCAAACCACAAACCAGTTTTTATGTAATTTTAGAATCGCCAAAAACTGCGACTAATCCCGGCCGCCCCCAAGCTTGGAAACCCGTCCGCGTCAGTCTAGAAAATCCCGCCAATTTGCCCCCCAATCAAATCGCAATTAAGGGCAAATATAACGGTTGGCAGATGGAATATGGCTTAGAAACTTATTATATGCCAGAGGATGAAAGGGAAAAAGTCAATCAGGAGATTAGCGAAGCTCAAAGGAAGCAGCGACAATCATTTTTGGTAGAAGTAAAGGTTGACAAAACAGGCCATGCTGTGCCTGTGAGTTTGTGGGTGCGCGATCGCAATTATCGATTTTAGCTGATATCTTGCACCATTGTCAGGAACAGGCTTTTCGGCCTGTGAAGCGAGAAAATTTATACTTTGTGGAACAGGCCGAAAAGCCTGTTGCTAAACAAGTAATTGAGAATGGTGCAACATATGAGTTTTAGCCAATCAGGGCAAAAGGTCGTTTTGTTTTGAGTATTTTAGCTTAGGGAGGGTGCGGAGGTTGGGCGATTCCCTACCGCAACGGCCTCGCACGCGCGTTGGGGATAGCTTCGCTCGCGCGGACATTTCAATTGCCGACAATCCAGGAGAATCTATTAAGATATATAAGACTTGTGCAAATCTTGCCAGTTCAAGGGCGCAACTCATGACTCTACTGGAGCTTCTCATGTTAGCCGAGCTAATCTCTGCCAGACGAATACTCAAGACCAAACTCCTCGACTTCTTAGGACTTCCCGAAAATTGCCAAGACAAAACCGATCAACTCGTCAACCGAATTGTATCCCTGTTGGAAACAAATCCAGCCGAACAAGAAAGATTTTGGGAGACATTCAAAAGTGAATTAGCCGTCGATCCGGTAGAATTAGAAGCAATACTCAAGTGTTCGCCAGCAGAACGCCAGCAGTGGATTGAACAAGACAAACTCCCTATTTTAGAATACCGCTCTTTCCGCAAATCAGGAATTCATTTAGAATATCCCGTTCACGACAGAAGATTCATCTTAAGTCTAACGCCAACCGATATTAATAATTGGCGCAAAGAACCAAAAGGGCTGATTAAAAATAATCGCCAAATACCCACCCCAATCAATACAGAAAAGCCTGAAGAAAACGAACAATCACGAGTAGCTTTTAGTTCCGCTTGGGAAAAAATCATTGCCGACTGGAAAGAACAAGGTTCGGCGGAAATTTCAGCAACCTTCCAGCTAGCTTACTGGACTGTTTGGGCGTCGCGCTGGGCCAAAGAAAATCAGCTCAACAGCTTTAAAGCAATTAAATATAAGGAAATTTACGAAGCTCACCAGCAGGAATGGTACCAGCGAAAAAATCAAGCAGTCAAGTTACTGATTGAAATGCCCTACGCCATGCTTTACTTCTACCGTCCGGCGGATTCTGACAAATTATATCTCGAACTGTGCGACGACCACCAGGAAATGATGAAAGATGGCTACTTTTGGGACAAGTGGGATTTTTTCTATCAGAACCGCAAACTTGTAAATAAGTGCCGCGAATGTCTGTACTGCGAAACCAAAGATTATTACTCGCTTTACTATCTTGAAATCAAAAGCGACAAGTTTCCCGATTTTAGTTTTTCTTTCCACACGCCGTACACCATCGGCAGAAAATTTTTGCCGCATCCAGAAACGCTGCCTTATGTAGAACACGTAGAACAGGACGGCATTTTTCGCTTTGGTCGCCCGCTGCTGGAACAAGAGAAAGTTATTCACACAGAAAAGGATGTATTGCTTAAGTTTGAGGCGGCTTTGGCAGAAGCGAAAAAGTTTGTTTAGTTACAGTCATTAGTAGACTTATTGCTGCCGATTTTTTGATTGATAGGGAAAGCAATGATATCAAATCTGTTAGGGTCGGAATTATTCAGATATCTATTCTCTTTATCTGCGTGAATTAGCGTCAATCCATTGTCCGGGGCGGTTGATTTTTCTTATTTTTACCGCACATCCAGGCAGATAAACACAGATTAACGCAGATAAATTATTATATCTATTCCGATTGCACCTTCGGTGATTGTTGACGGTTGACTGGATTTGACGCCAGACGATGCTACCGGATTTGATATGACTTTTGAACTTGGATTACTTGAATGCTGCCGCCAGCATAAATTTTGGGTTGTTGAGTTTCTTCGGAATTGTACGATCGCAATCCCACCTCGGCAAACAAACTCCCCAAGTCTGTTTCGCTCAAGTTCCAAGCAGTTTCAGTCTCAAACAACCACAAAAATACAGCAAACTCAGGCTTAAATACCGGATTTGTATGCCGATGAAAATCTACCAAAATGAATAGACCACCGGGAGCGATCGCGCGCTACACTTCTTGAAAGATTTATCGCAATTGTGCCGATCGCATTTCGTGCATCGCAACGCTGCTGTATACCAAGTCAAACTGACAGTCGGCAAAAGGCATCGACTCGGCAAAAGCTTCTACATAATTGGGTGATGGCACATTTTTCCTGGCCGGTTACAGAGAGAATGGCGAAGCGTCAAGTCCTGTGACATCCTGGGAATATTGCACGTGAAATTGCGTAGTTTGACCGCTACCGCAGCAAAGGTCTAAAACTTTAGTTTCCGCGCTGACGGTCAAATTTTCCCAGCGTCGTTGACCCAAACGAGCCTGGTCGCCTACGCTCAAAGCAGTCAGACGCGCGATCGTATCGTACAGACACTGATACCGATAACTTAAATCTCTCAAAATTCTTGCCACAGTCAAAATTATGTATACCTTGCTATCGATTTAAGATATTATTAAGTTATATGATAAAGATAAGTAACAGAACTGAGACGATGGGAGAGCTGTAACCGCTATGGGTCGTGTGGGAGTATTGCTATTAAACTTGGGCGGGCCAGATCAAATCGAGGATGTCCGTCCTTTCCTGTTCAATTTGTTTGCTGACCCGGAAATCATTCGCATTCCGTTTCCGTGGATGCAAAAACCGCTCGCCTGGTTAATTTCGACCCTGCGTTTTCAGAAATCCCAGGAAAACTACCGCCAAATCGGTGGCGGCTCTCCTTTACGGCGGATTACCGAGGAACAAGCCGCTTCGCTGCAAGAACTCTTGCAGTCTAAGGGACAGGATGCTCGAGTTTACGTGGGGATGCGCTACTGGCATCCTTTTACCGAAGAGGCACTCGCCAAAATTAAGCGCGATCGCATCGAACATTTGACCATTTTGCCTCTGTATCCTCAATTTTCCATCAGCACCAGCGGTTCTAGCTTCCGGCAGCTAGAAGAAATGTGGGGCAAAGATCCAGATCTCAAGGAAATCGAATATACCGCTATTCCTTCTTGGTATCAGCGGCCAGGCTACATTCAGGCAATGTCGGAACTGATAGCCCAAGAACTAGACCACAATCCGAATCCCGATCGAGTTCACATCTTTTTTAGCGCCCACGGCGTCCCCCTGAGCTATGTAGAAGAGGCGGGAGACCCCTATCAGCGCGAGATAGAAGATTGCACTCGTCTGATTATGGAACATTTGGATCGATCAAACGAACACACTTTAGCTTATCAAAGTCGGGTTGGCCCGGTGGAATGGCTCAAGCCTTACACCGAAGACGCCATTACCGAATTGGCAGAAAATGGAGTCCAAGATTTGTTGGTAGTTCCGATTAGTTTTGTTTCCGAACACATCGAGACTCTGCAAGAAATTGACATGGAGTATCGAGAATTAGCAGAAGAATCGGGGATTGAAAATTTCTACCGAGTACCTGCCCTGAATACTCATCCGGTGTTTATTGAAGCCTTGGCTGATTTAGTCATCGAGTCGATAGAATCTCCCAGCGTTAAATTCTCTGATGTTATACGCCCTTCCAAAATAGTGAAAATGTACCCTCAAGAGCAGTGGGAGTGGGGTTTGACTACGGGGGCGGAAGTCTGGAACGGTCGTTTAGCAATGATTGGTTTTATCGCACTACTGATGGAGTTAATTACGGGTCAGGGCCCGCTACACTCGATCGGATTGCTTTAAATTGACAGTTGACAAAAGTATGTTGGGTTGAGCGATAGCCAACCCTACGCTGCGCTCCGCCCAACACCTTTTTTCCAACCAAGAGTTGGGCGAAGTGAAACGCAGGGTTCGTTACCTCAACCCAACCTAAATATTTTGAATTTTACTTAAATAACCAATAACTAATAACCAATAACTAATCACTAATTAATCTGGATCGCGCTTGTGGCTGCGGGGATTTCCTTTATCGCCCGGTATTCCTTGATGCTTGTACCAGCGATACCACTCTTTAGAACTGCGAATTGCCAGCCACAGCAGCATCATAGCAACTAACCCTCCCTGCCGCGGGGCGTCAAAGGCAAACAAAACCAAGGAAATGCACAAAACATCTTGGAGGAAAATCACCCAAATCGGCAAACCCCGCAGCCGGTAAAGCCATCCTGCTTGTACCAGTTGCAGCACTAAAGCCAACAAACCTCCGACAACACCAATAATCCACAGCATCCAAGGGTGAGCAATAATTTCGTCTATCGAACTTACCTGAGCGATCGCAATTCCCATAATTGCTCCTACAATGGGGCTGAAAATAATTTGCACAATTTGCAGTACCCGCTGTCCTACAAAGGTTTTAGAAGCAAATAATTCTAACAGCGACCAACTCACCAAGATGGTGATAGCCACCTGGGGAGGAAGCCCAGACAATAGAGGTATTTCCGACCAAAGTTTGTCAATCCGCAACAAACCAATTAACAGCAGGGGCAGGGCAATTCTCATACCCCCTGCCGCAGACCCAGAGAGTGCGGCTAGGAGTCCAACCATAATAATAATTCAGTTTATAACGTCAGCTAAAGCCTCGATCTATTTCAGAATTTAATTTCCCTGATGGCTGGCTGTGATTTGAGCGATCGAACTCAAATTGCGGCTTGAGCTTAAATATCACCTTCTATTGTAAGTGTATCTGCTTAATCGCTGCTTGGCACTGCGATCTTGTCGATCGACACAAGGTAGAGAGCACTTATGTAGAAGGCACTTATGCAGAATTAAGCCGGGATTGTGATTAAATTAGAAGGTATCGCAAAAGCAGCAGGTAATCCGAAACAATTAAATTTAAGATGCCCGCTAACCAAGAGCTTTCCGGCAAATTCTTCTCCTGTCTTCCCTCCAAGCTCTTCCTTATTCCTTCTTCCTTCATCTTATTATGTCTGATTCATTATTTGCCGATGCCAGTCGCCGATTAGAACGAGCCTTAAAATATGTGTCGCTTTCCGAGGATACGATCGAACGGCTGAAACACCCCAAATCCAGTTTAGTGGTATCGATTCCCGTGCGGATGGATGACGGTTCCCTGCGAATTTTTCAAGGTTATCGGGTGCGCTACGACAATACCAGAGGCCCGTCTAAAGGAGGAGTGCGCTATCATCCGGGAGTATCCCTTGATGAAGTGCAATCCTTAGCATTTTGGATGACTTTTAAATGTGCAGTTTTGAACTTGCCTTTTGGAGGAGCCAAGGGCGGAATTACTCTCAATCCCAAGGAATTGTCCAAACTGGAATTGGAACGGTTGAGCCGGGGCTATGTCGATGCGATCGCAGATTTCATCGGCCCCGATGTCGATATTCCCGCGCCGGATGTCTACACAAATCCCATGATTATGGGTTGGATGATGGATCAGTACAATATTATTAAGCGGCAGCTTTCTCCAGCGGTTGTGACTGGTAAACCAGTGACAATTGGTGGCAGTTTGGGCAGAGATACGGCCACAGCAATGGGTGCTTTTTTTGTAGTGCAAACTATCTTACCCAAATTTGAGCTAAATCCTCAAGATACGACTGTAGCAGTACAAGGTTTTGGTAATGCAGGTGCAGAAATAGCTGAACTGCTCTGGAAAGCAGGTTACAAAGTTGTTGCTGTCAGCGATTCCCAAGGGGGAATTTATGCTAAACAAGGGCTGGACATCCCCAGTATTCGAGGCTTTAAAGAGTCTAACAAAGGTATCAAAGCTCTTTACTGCGAAGGTTCAGTTTGCAATATTATCGAACACGAAGTATTGACAAATGAGCAACTTTTAGCATTAGATGTAGACGTGCTAGTTCCTGCCGCTTTGGAAAATCAAATCACGGAAGCCAATGTTAATGATGTTAAGGCTAAGTTTATTTTTGAAGTAGCTAACGGCCCGATTGATTCGGCTGCTGATTTGATTTTAGAAGCGAGGGGAATTCAGGTAATTCCTGATATTTTAGTCAATGCCGGAGGCGTAACGGTTAGTTATTTTGAGTGGGTGCAAAACCGCAGCGGACTCTATTGGACGCTGGATGAGGTCAACCAGCGGTTGAAGCATAAAATGGTCGAAGAAACAGAAGCAATTTGGAAAAAATCTCAGGAATTGTCAGTTTCCATGAGAACTGCGGCTTACGTGTACGGGTTAAATCGACTCGGAGAAGCGATGAATGCGAAGGGAACGCGGGATTATTACATAAACGGTTGAGGGAAGTGCGGTAAAATTGTGCGATCGTACAATCTTACCGCACTTATTCGATAAGAGCGCAGTCTACGAACCGACTTGGCAAAACTTGGCTCTGAATTGGAGAATTTTAGGTTTGCACGCAGGAGTTTATTTAACCGCCACTTTCCTGTTGCAGAAGCGGAAAGATATTTTAAAATAACGCAAAACACGGCTACGTTCTCTTAGTCTCGCGTTGCGGGGAATAAAGTTTGTGTAGAGGGGATTCAAACCGCCGATTTCAATCCCTTATTACGATATTGGGAAAAAAGTCAGCAAATGAGTTACTGCTGCTGTTTTCTTCTCCATAAGCATCTTCTATGATGACATCAAAGTCAGATGTATTATAGTTTCGTAAATATTGTTTTATCTTCTCCTCATCG
>JAICRN010000126.1 GCA_025937335.1 Microcoleus sp. TY_ISSM_2_bin.22 | reverse complement strand
ATCTCTCGCTATATCCCCCTATCGAAAATCGAAAATCGATCGCAGGAGTTTTGTGAACTTGAGATTTGAGACTGCTGAATTTTTATCGAATTCAACAATCTTTGAATCTCTAACTATATCCCCCCTATCGCAAATCGAAAATCGATCGCAGGAGTTTTGTGAACTTGAGATTTGAGACTGCTGAATTTTTATCGAATTCAACAATCTTTGAATCTCTAGCTATATCCCCCCTATCGAAAATCGCAAATCGCAAATCGCAAATCGATTCACCCTCACACCAACTTTTTATGACAATTGCATCTTCCACCAATTCCAACGGCTCGAACTCAATCTCGACTGACAGCATGAAACTTTCAGAAACCGCAGAGAACAACTCCCCGCGCATCCCCACTCGACCGGATCGCAATTCCTCGAACGGTCACGAATCCAGCGTACCCGTACCCTCAGAAGTAGGCCAGGAAGAAATGATGGCCGCCGTTCGCACCCTGCTGCTGGGAGTAGGAGAAGATCCCGAACGCGAAGGATTGCTCAAAACCCCGAAGCGGGTAGCAGAAGCAATGCGGTTTCTCACCAGCGGCTACAGTCAATCCCTCGAAGAACTCCTCAACGGCGCTATCTTTGACGAAGGCCACAACGAAATGGTACTGGTACGAGACATCAGCGTATTCAGTATGTGCGAACACCATATGCTGCCGTTTATGGGAAGAGTTCACGTAGCTTACATTCCCAACCAAAAAGTAGTGGGACTGAGCAAATTAGCCAGAATAGCCGAGATGTACAGCCGTCGGTTGCAGGTGCAGGAACGTTTGACACGTCAAATTGCCGAAGCAGTTCAGACAATATTGGAACCGAAGGGAGTAGCTGTAGTCATGGAAGCCAGCCATATGTGCATGACGATGCGGGGCGTGCAAAAACCCGGTGCTTGGACGGTTACGAGTGCCATGTTGGGCGTGTTTCAAGAGGAACAGAAAACTCGCGAAGAATTCCTGAATTTGATCCGCCACCAACCGGCTTTCTTTTAGTCATTAGTCATTAGTCATTAGTCATCAGTCATCAGTCATTAGTCAATCACTTTTTGGCTGGTGGTTAGCAATTAAGCAATTTGGTCACTAGCCCCCAGATTCATCCGCAGTCGCAATCTAAAATCTAAAATCTAAAATCTAAAATCAGATGACGATCGACTGATAAACCCATAAAATAGACGGGTGACTCATGGCTTGTGACTAATGAATCCTATTAAATTCGGTACAGATGGCTGGCGCGGCATCATTGCTGACGATTTTACATTCGATCGCGTAGCGTTAGTCGCTCCCTTAGCGGCACAAGTTCTCGCACAAACCTGCGGCAGCGATGGCAGCAGCGGTGCCGTAATTGTCGGTCACGACCGCCGATTTCTGGCTGAAGAATTTGCCTTCACAGCGGCTGCTGCCATCCAAAATGCAGGATTTGACGTGCTGCTGAGCGAATCCTACGCCCCCACTCCAGCTTTCAGTTTAGCTGCCAAACAATTAAATGCTTTGGGTGCGATCGTCCTGACCGCCAGCCACAATCCGGGTGCATATTTAGGGTTAAAAGTCAAGGGCGGATTTGGCGGTTCAGTGTCGCCCGAAGTTACTCAACAGATAGAAGCAAAACTCGAAAATCCGGCGGCACTTTCAGCAACTCCCGGCAAATTGCAGAATTTCAATCCTTGGCCGGCTTACTGCAAAACCTTGCGGGAAATGGTAGATATTGAGGCGATTAAAGAAGCGATCGCCAGCGGCAAAATTACAGTATTTGTAGATGTAATGCACGGTGCCGCAGCCGGAGGATTAGCTCAAATTTTAGAAGAAACAGTTCAAGAAGTCAACAGCGATCGAGATCCGCTGTTCGGCGGCGGTGCACCCGAACCTTTGCCGCGCTACCTGTCGCAGTTATTTCGGGTGATGCGAACTCACCAGCGAAAAAGTTCTGGTTTGTCGATCGGATTTGTATTTGACGGAGATAGCGATCGAATTGCAGCCGTTGACTCTAGCGGCAACTTTCTCAGTTCACAAATCCTAGTTCCCATATTAATCGAACATTTAGCAAAACGGCGCGGCTTGACCGGGGAAGTCATCAAAACAGTCAGCGGTTCAGACATAATTCCCAAGATTGCCAAGCTGTACGACTTGCCATTATTTGAAACGCCGATCGGTTACAAGTATATAGCCGATCGAATGTTAACCACCCAAGTCTTAGTCGGCGGCGAAGAATCGGGAGGAATTGGCTACGGTACGCACATTCCCGAACGAGATGCTTTGCTGTCAGCGCTGTACTTGTTAGAAGCAGTTGTCAAATCCGGGGAAGACTTAAGCGAAATTTACAGCCGACTGCAACAAGAAACAAGCTTTACTTCAGCTTATGACAGAATCGACTTGCACCTAGCAAACATGGAAGAAAGGTCGCGTTTGCTGTCGCTGCTGCAAAATCAACCCTTAACAGAAATCGCCGGCAAAGCAGTTGTAGATTGCAACAAAGTTGACGGATATAAATTCCGTTTAGCCGACGGAAGTTGGCTGTTAATTCGGTTTAGCGGAACCGAACCCGTGTTGCGGCTGTACTCAGAAGCGGCGACATTGAAAGAAGTTATGCAGAACTTAAACTGGGCGAAAGCTTGGGCGCAAAACTAATCGGAGTTTTCAACCGCAGATAAACGCAGATGACTTGATATCAAATCTCTCTTTCTCCGTGTCCTCTGCGTCCTCTGCGGTAAAAAAATCTTCTTGATAAATAAAATCGTATTGCCATAGCAATCCTCCCATCAATTGTGAACTTTTTCTCTTCTCTTCCTTCGCGTCTTCGCGGTGAGTGTTTTTTTCTTACCAATGAAATACTATTGCTATATCAGGTTAATTTTAGGATAAAAGAAGATGGCATACAGCGATTTCAGCCTTGCGAGAGTCAAAAAAGATTTTGGATTAACCTTAGATGAAACTCGCAATTTATTTACCGATACAAAACCAGTTTCACCATCCGAAATTTTAACAACAATCCTGATTGATTATGTACCGCTAGCAACTTTTATTTCCACAGAAAAAGCTCGATCAGAATTTTTGATTGCCCCGATTTTAGCAGAAGTTAGGCGATTGTTAAACAAACGAGTTTCTCTTTTTTCCGGTAAGGATTTTACTGTCGATCCAGAAAGAGGCTTGCAAGGATTTTGCGATTATATTATTAGCGGATCTCCAGAACAATTGTTCATCAGTGCTCCGGTTATAACAATTTTTGAAGCAAAAAAGGAAGATATTATTGGCGGTTTGGGTCAATGCGTGGCTGCAATGGTAGCGGCTCAATGTTTCAATCAAAACCAAGACAGTGAGGTCGATCGCATTTACGGCGCGGTGACGACGGGTACTAACTGGAAATTCTTGATTTTGGAGGAAACTACTGTTTATATCGATCCGATTGAATACTATATTCAAGATGTTGATAAGATTTTGGGAATTTTGTTGCAACCATTTTCTTAATCTTTTGTTAATATCAATGGGTAAGTTTTAAGGGAAATAATGACTAATAAGGGAAATAATGACTAATCATAAATTGCTAGTTGTAGCTACGGGCAATCCGGGTAAACTCAAGGAAATGCAAGTTTATCTTCAGGAGTTGGGATGGGAATTGCAACTCAAACCGGAAGAGTTGGAAATCGAGGAAACAGGCGAAACTTTTATTGCTAATGCTTGCTTGAAGGCGTCTGAAGTGGCAAAAGCAACCGGCCAATGGTCGATCGCCGATGATTCTGGTTTAATGGTAGATGCACTCGACGGTCAACCCGGCATTTATTCCGCGCGCTACGGGAAAACTGATGCTGACAGAATCTCTCGACTCCTCAAAGAATTGGGAAGCCAACAAAACCGGGAAGCACAATTTGTCTGCGCGATCGCGATCGCCCGTCCCGACGGTACAATTGCCTTGCAAGTAGAAGGAATTTGCCGCGGCGAAATCCTCCACACTCCTCGCGGTACGGGAGGTTTCGGATATGACCCCATTTTCTACGTACCCGCACAGCAACAGACTTTTGCAGAAATGACACCTGATATCAAGCGATCGCACTCTCATCGCGGTCGAGCCTTCGATGCTTTAATACCACAAATTGCGAATATTGTCAACCCAAACTGAGGCAAAAAAACAGGGGCATGGGAATTGGCAATCAGACATCAGAACTGAACAGGGAAGAGGCTTTCTCCATTACCAATTACCGATGACAGATGACCGATGCCCGCTGCCCCAATATCTTAGATTGCTTCCTGGTTTTTTTCGCCAGTCCGAATCCGAATAATTTGTTCTACAGGAGAGATGAAAATCTTGCCGTCGCCAATCTCGCCCGTGCGGGAAGCAGCGATGATTTTATCAACCACCATGTCAACCTGATCGTTTTCGACAACAATCTCGACCTTGAGCTTTTGCAAAAACTCAACGGTGTACTCCGAACCGCGATAGCGTTCAGTCATGCCCTTCTGACGCCCAAAACCTCTAACTTCAGAAACAGTCATCCCCACAATGCCAGCATTGACGAGCGCGATTTTCACTTCGTCTAGTTTAAAGGGGCGAATAATAGCTTCAACCTTTTTCAACTTTCTCACTCCTAACATTACTACTTTCGTTATATTACTTAATCGGCGTGACATCTTTTAATATCGCTGCCAACAGCAAGTATTTTGTCAAATATATTACCCTATCTTGTACTCGCGATGAAATGCACGCCAACCTTTAACAATCTTCTCAGATTTTCCGTGAGTGCGGGCTCTGTGCTCGGGTCGATCGCGGTAGAGTTAAGAAGACAGCAGCAGCCCTCCCCCGCCATCTGCTACAACAGAAAAAGAACGCAGGAGACAGCAGTTTTCCCAGGTTCCGCTTTGCTATGTGAGATTTGCACGTATTGCTGAAAACTATAATTGCCAGAGGCGGTCAGTTAAACTATTCCTATGCACCCAGCCAGCCCTCCCCCTGACCGCAGCGGGCTTGATGCCCTACTGAGAAATCGCCCCTTCCTCGCCTTGTGGACGGGCCAGTTATTGGCCCAAGTGGCGGATAAAATCTTTTACGTATTGCTGATTATTCTGCTGAAAACCGGCGACTACCGACCCTGGCCTGTTTCTTGGCAGCATTCGGAAAATTCTATGCTGTCAGCGGTGATGATTGCCTACACCCTGCCGGCAATCGTCTTTGGTTCCGCAGCCGGTATCGTCGTAGACCGCTTTTCTAAAAAGCAAATGCTGATTGCCTGCAACGTGATTCGAGCCGCGTTGATTGTAGCTTTGCCGTTTTTGCCTAAAGCTTTTGTGGTTTTGTTGACGATGACGTTTTTAATCTCTACCGTAACGCAATTTTTTGCTCCGGCAGAGCAGGCTGCCATCCCCCTGGCCGTGGGGCGAGAGGGACTGATGTCGGCAAATGCGCTGTTCGCCTCGTCCACAATGGGCGGGATTATTGTCGGGATGACGATCGGCGAACCGCTGTTTAGTTGGGTCAAACACAGCTTCGGATCGGCTTCTCAAGAGTTTTTGCTGGGCGGGTTGTACCTGATATCTGCAGGTTTGATCTGTGCCATGCGGATCAAAGAAAGTCATGCCGGCAGCAGTGGCAAAAACGTCCATCCTTGGCAAGACCTCAAAGAAGGTTTGCGCTATTTGAAACACAATCACCTTGTCAGCAACGCGATGGTGCAGTTGACGATTTTGTATTCCGTGTTTGCGGCGCTTCAGGTGCTGGCGATCGCGCTTTCAGGCAAAATAGGTCTCAAAGAAACTCAATTTGGCTTTTTGCTCGCTGCTGCGGGAATCGGAATGGTTTTCGGCGCAGCCTTTTTGGGACACTGGGGCAGTCGCTTCCACCACAAACCTCTGCCGTTAATCGGTTTCTTGATGATGGGTTTTGTATTAGCAATGTTTGCCTTTACCCGACAGTTGTGGGTGGGATTCGGATTGAGTGGTCTGTTCGGTTTTGGTGCTTCCTTAATTAACGGGCCCATGCAGGCTCTGATTCAAGAAAAAACTCCAGAATCAATGCGGGGCAAAGTCTTTGGATTGGAAAACAATGCGATTAATATTGCTCTGAGCCTGCCTTTAGCGATTACCGGCCCGCTGACTGATGCTGTCAGCAAAGCCGTCGGCTCGGATGACCTCGGCTTGCGGATCGTGTTGCTGAGTTTGGGCTTTTTGGTCTCCGTGATGGGCATGGCAGCTTGGAAACATACTCGCAAAGTCTTGCAGGATGTTCTTTAAACTTTGCCAAGAAGGCAGAAGACAGAAGAAGGAAGAAGGAAGAACAGGGGATTGGCGTCAACTTAGGGTCAAATGTAGTACCGAGCTACTGTTTGACCGAAAGCATCCAGGATACAAGCCCCCGGATTCATTCCGAAAGCAGACTCAAGACCCAGAAATAAAAAACCTGTATCCGATGAAACTTGCCCCCCGAATTTATCCTTGGGGTCAATGCTAAAATCTAAAATCTAAAATCTAAAATCGATTGACGATGATTGTCCAGAGCCCCTGAGAGTTGGGGGGAACCAGAGCATTCTCTTTAGTTTCCCTTCTTAACGGGAATGGGAGCGGGAGCGAGACTCGCGACTCAACAAAATTTATCAACGGTTTTAGGCGAGTGTTGACACCAATGGGAAGAGGGAAGAGGGCTTTCTTTTCGCGATCGATCCATCACATAGCAACCGCCCTAATGATTAGGACGTTCTTAATTCCTGAAACGATTGTTTTTCTTGTCGAATGCCAAATCACGAATGCTATACAAGCGTCATATCACGGTAAACCGGCATAGAAGCCGCAATTTCCTGTGTTTCTTTTCTTCCTCTGCTGTTCGACAATTTCTCGATCGGGCGAACCCTCTGCGATCGCGAAATCTTTTGTAAAATCTCACCGCTTAAATTTTCATAGTTTCATTAATTGAGATTAAAGTGGTATAAAAGCATTCATTAAAAATCATAATTAGTTTAAGGAAGGAAATTCTGTGCAACTAAAAACTAAAGTGACCGTCAGGCGTGCAACTGGTGGATTTGCTTTGATTGACAGCTTGATCCGCCACGGCGTCAAGCATATTTTTGGTTATCCCGGCGGCGCAATTCTGCCGCTTTACGACGAACTGTACCGCGCTGAAGAAACCGGCGCTATCAAACACATTCTAGTGCGCCACGAGCAAGGCGCGGCTCACGCGGCCGACGGGTACGCCCGCGCTACCGGACAAGTTGGGGTGTGTTTTGCTACTTCGGGCCCCGGCGCAACTAATTTGGTGACGGGGATTGCGACGGCCCACATGGATTCGATCCCGATGGTAATTATTACCGGTCAGGTGCCCCGTGCGGCGATCGGCACTGATGCGTTTCAGGAAACTGATATTTACGGGATTACCCTGCCAATTGTCAAGCATTCTTATGTAGTGCGCGACCCGAGAGATATGGCGCGAATTGTGGCAGAAGCTTTCCACATCGCGAGTACAGGGCGGCCGGGGCCTGTTTTGGTGGACGTGCCCAAGGATGTGGGTTTAGAAGAATTTGACTATCTGCCCGTGGAACCCGGATCGGTGAGAATTCCGGGCTACCGGCCGACGGTGAAGGGAAATCCCCGGCAAATTAATCAAGCAATCTATTTGCTGAAGGAAGCAAAGCGTCCTTTGCTTTATGTGGGCGGCGGGGCGATCGCAGCGGCGGCCCACGAGGAAATTAAGGAACTGGCCGAACTTTTCCAATTGCCGGTCACGACAACGCTAATGGGCAAAGGTGCCTTTGACGAAAACCATCCTTTGTCGGTGAAAATGTTGGGGATGCACGGCACTGCTTACGCTAATTTTGCCGTTACCGAGTGCGATTTGCTGATTGCTGTCGGGGCGAGGTTTGACGATCGCGTGACGGGCAAATTAGACGAGTTTGCCGCGCGCGCCAAGGTGATTCACATCGATATCGACCCGGCCGAAGTAGGCAAAAATCGCGGCCCTGACGTGCCGATTGTCGGAGATGTCCGCCAAGTTTTGATCGATTTGCTGCGCCGCTGTCGGGAGACTGGAGTTTCGGGGAAGGCCGGACAGACTGCGGAATGGCTGCACAGGATCGATCGCTGGAAACAGGACTATCCGTTAGTTGTGCCCCATTACCCAGAGATTTTGTCTCCGCAAGAGGTGATTTCGGAGTTGGCTGCCCAAGCGCCGGATGCTTACTACACAACTGATGTCGGTCAACATCAAATGTGGTCTGCTCAATTTTTGAACAACGGGCCGCGCCGCTGGATTTCGAGCGCTGGTTTGGGTACGATGGGTTACGGGGTGCCGGCTGCTATGGGCGCGAAAATGGCCCTGCCGCACGAGCAAGTGATTTGTATTGCTGGCGATGCTAGCGTGCAAATGAATATTCAAGAGTTGGGAACATTAGCACAATACGGCATTAATGTCAAGATTGTGATTGTAAATAACGGCTGGCAAGGCATGGTGCGGCAGTGGCAGCAGGCGTTCTACGGCGAGCGTTATTCGTCGTCGAATATGACTGTAGGGATGCCGGATTTTGTGATGCTGGCTGAAGCTTACGGGGTTAAGGGGATGCAGGTTTCGCGACCGGAGGAACTCAAAGATGCGATCGGTCAAATGCTCGCTCACGACGGCCCGGTGCTGATGAACGTGAAGGTGACGAGGGACGAAAACTGCTATCCGATGGTAGTTCCAGGTAAGAGCAACGCTCAAATGGTTGGTTTGCCCGAACGCAGCAAGTTGCAATCTGCGGAGTTGATTTATTGTCCGAGTTGCGGCGCGAAGAATGTTTCGACCAATAAGTTTTGTCCTGAGTGCGGGACAAAAGTTTAACGAGTTTTGAGTGGGGACTTAGGTTGTGCCTATTAGTCTCAACTTAAGGTCAAACGTAGTCATAGACTGCTGTTTATCGTCGAGGCCCGATCCCCCCTAGCCCCCCTTAAGAAGGAACCGGAGCGATCTCAAAGTCCCCCTTCTTAAGGGGGATTTAGGGGGATCTTGCCTCGGATAAAAGCGAGAGATACAAAGGTTTCAGACTTAAGTTGACACGATGAAAGGCAAGGCCGTGTCCTTACTCGGCTCTGCTGTTTCACATTTAAAACCATCTCTGCTGGCATCGCATCGAGAGCTTTAATTTGTAATCTCTAAGCATATTTTATGAGCCAGTGTTTAAACCCTGATTGCCTATTCCAAAACCAGTCTGGCTATACAAAATTCTGTCAAAATTGTGGGAATAAACTGCTATTGGGCGATCGCTACGGAGCCCAAAAAATTATTGGACAAGGGGGATTTGGGCGCACTTTTCTAGCTATTGACGAGTATAAACCCTCAAAACCTCCCTGCGTTATTAAACAATTCTACCCCCAAGTTCAAAGCACTTCTAGTATCCAGAAAGCTGCTGAGTTATTTGAGCTTGAAGCAGTACGCCTAGAACAGTTGGGTAAACATTCTCAAATTCCCGACTTATTAGCATATTTTAGTCAAGATGGAAGGCAGTATTTAGTCCAAGAATTTATCGACGGTAAAAATTTAGCCCAAACTCTAGAATCTAACGGATATTTTAGCGAAACGCAGATTCGCAACTTGCTTAATAATTTACTGCCAGTATTCGAGTTCATTCACTCTCGCCAAGTTATTCACCGGGATATCAAGCCAGAAAATATTATTCTTAGGCAAGATAGGCAACTGGTTTTAGTTGACTTTGGAGCCGCGAAATATGCGACACAAACTGCTCTAGCGGTAACGGGAACGAGGATCGGGACGGCTGGATATACGGCACCAGAACAAGCCAACGGCAAAGCTATTCATGCGAGTGATATTTATAGTCTGGGTGTCACTTGTCTGTGTCTGTTAACTCAGGTTGAGCCGATTTATTTATTCGATGATAGCGAGTTTGAGTGGGTGTGGCGAGAACACTTAAAAACATCTGTCAGTTCGGAACTGGGTCAGATTTTAGATAAAATGATACAACCTGCTATTAAAAAACGTTATCAATTTGCTACTGAAGTTTTGCAGGATCTTGCTTCTCAATCACCTCAATTATCAGCTCAAACACCTCCATCGGCACCGCCACCAGACTCGCTTAAATCAGCGCAGGGTGTTGACTATACTCGTCTGCGGGATTTGTTGGTCACAGGGGAGTGGAAAGAGGCGGATAGGGAAACATTCAAGGTGATGTTAAAAGCTGCTAGACGGGAGAAGGAAGGTTGGTTCGATACGAACTCGATCGAGAATTTTCCTGGCGATGATTTGCGGACGATCGACCAATTGTGGGTAAAATACAGTCAGGGTCACTTTGGCTTTAGCGTCCAGAAAAAAATCTGGTTGGAAGTGGGCGGTAAAGTTGATTATGACACTGAATGCAAGCTAGGCGATCGTGTGGGTTGGAGAAAGAGGAGAAAGGGGAGGAAAGGTTGGTTGGAGTACGATGATTTAACCTTTAATCTAGAAGCACCACGGGGGCACCTCCCGTCGTGTG
Source organism: Microcoleus sp. TY_ISSM_2_bin.22 (assembly GCA_025937335.1). Lineage (GTDB taxonomy): Bacteria > Cyanobacteriota > Cyanobacteriia > Cyanobacteriales > Microcoleaceae > Microcoleus. The sequence continues at coordinate 67 of JAICRN010000126.1, read as the reverse complement.
CGCGTGTGTTTGCGTGGGAGGGAGAAGGATTGGGTTGGGTTGTTGGGCTGTTGGGGTGTTGGGGTGT
>JAICRN010000789.1 GCA_025937335.1 Microcoleus sp. TY_ISSM_2_bin.22 | reverse complement strand
CTATTGGTTATTCTAAATCTGAACAAAGGCTCAGATACTCCGTTCGATCGATTATTAATTCACCCTTTTTAAATTTGCAGATATTCCAATTCCATATCAAAATAAAATAAATTATTTTGGTTATATGCGCCGGCGTTGCTTAGTGATACCCTAGTTCAGCAACGTTTTTTTTGTAATAACATCAAGGCGCTCAAGTATCTGCGTTTGGCGGCAATTTTCGCCCAATTTCCTGATGACATACGTGCCAAAAATATAGGGATAAATTCAGAAGAGCTAATAATTTAGTGCCATCTTCTAACATCGCGTGTACTCCTTGACTGGGCAAGTTTAACATATCCTCAAACCGGGAGATAGCGAACAAGAAAAATGCTGCAACTAATGGCAGGTAAGGAGTGGTTTTGATGTACCGCCAAAACTTTACTCCGTAAAGGAAAACAGCACTACCATAACACAAATAAATTAATTTCGTAGATATTCCTAACCGAGAAAGAATCAAAGTCATCCGAAACCTGTCATCCAGGAAAAATACTCCGAGTAGTAAAGCACTAAAAAATAAGAATATTCCCGATCTACTGCGTGGATATTTTTGGCGCAGCACTCCAAACGTAAATGCACAAATTGCGACTGGGATGCACCAGAGGACTTCGGAAACTCCGGTTAGAATGCCTTCGTAAGGGAACCAGAAATTAAAAGGATCGCTAAACAGGCGTTCAACTCCGTCTCCCTGGTTGTTGAGTTTGGCGTATACGCTCAGCCCGCCCAAAATCAGGACAGTCAGAGTGTTGAAAATAGCTAAAAACGGTACTGTCAAAAAATGTTTTTTGAGTCTTTCTAAAAAAGTTGAAAACTTGGAAATTTTATCCAATAAAGGTAGATGCTTCATAAAAACTGTTTTCAATCAATGGGGTTTGTTACTTATTCACCGGCAACCAAACCACAAATGTAGTGCCGCGATCGGTTGGATATAAATGAGTTTCTGCCGATGGCAGCCATTCAGGATTGACTGGGGAAAATACTTCTATTTCTCCTTGCATTTGGCGGACTAAATCGCGGGCGATCGCCAAACCCAATCCTGTGCCGGGAATTTCTGTCTGCGCTTTTTCTCCCCGGTAGTGCCGCTCAAATAAATGCTCTAAATCCTGGGGGGGAATGCCGGAACCGGTGTCGCTAACTGCAATTGCTATAGCAGGCAATTGGCTGTATCCTGCCCGATCGCCATCCGCTGCTTTGTACCTGACTTTAATATAAATTTGGCGGCCGGCAGGAGTATATTTCAAAGCATTGTCAATTAAATTGCTCAAAACTTCGCGCAAAGCTCGATCGTTCGCTGAGACTGGCGGCAAATCAGCAGGAATGTCGGCTAGCAATTTCAGATGCCTTTCAGAGGCGATTGCCTCGGCGGAAATTAACAGCGGTTTTAAGACTTCTATAACAAAACAGGAGTCCTTCAAGTTTGTCGCAGGTGACAGCGACAGAGGAGAATGCCGGATTAATTCCAAAGATGTTGCTTTTTCTGAAGTGCCCGATGGCAGTCTCAGATTTGCTTCGCCAGTGTCAACAGTTCGATCGAACTGACCCAGCAACTCTTGCAGCCGATCGCTCTCTCGGACAATACTAAAAGCCACATTGCGATTTTTGTCTTCCGGTACCAGCCGCCGCGCTAACAGCTTGCCAAAAGTTCGCAACGCTGTCAGCGGACTTTTGAACTGGTGCAGCAAATTGTGCATCGTGTCGTAAACCTGAGCCTGGATTTGCCGAGTCGCACCCAATTCCTGCTGCATCCACTGCGATCGCTGGTCTAAAATGCACGCCAGGGCTAAGGTGCGAGCAATTTGTTGTATCTGAGCCTCTTCTCGCTCGTTCCAAGGCCTGTCTTGCCGACCGCTGACTAGGAGTCCCATTACAGCTCCCTCGTGTATCAGAGGCG
>JAICRN010000359.1 GCA_025937335.1 Microcoleus sp. TY_ISSM_2_bin.22 | reverse complement strand
AGCAAAACTGCCCGAAGCTTATTCGATTTTTGAGCCTTTGGTTAATGTTTTGCCGGTCAGTCCCGTATTTTTCTTGCTGCTGGCTTTTGTTGGGCAGGCGGCTGTGGGATTTAGATAAGTTTGATTTCATCAAAAGCAGGGGCAATTCACCAATTGCCCCTGCTTTTAGATATTAAGTTTTGTTTCGTTTTTCTTTCTGCCTTCAGATACCGCCGATCGCACTTTTGAAAGCCGGTCTTTCTGAGATCCGCTTGATGTAATCTAAAACAGCCGGATAAGGGCTGAGGTCTAGTTTTAGCATCATTGGAATGTAGGCTAAAGCTGACCCTACTGCTGCGTCGGCGACACCGAATTCATCGCCCATTAAAAACGGCTGTTTCTCGAAGATTTCATTTAACGGTTTTAACAAGCGGGGAGTTTCGCGATCGCGACTTGCTTCTGTAAATATTCCCGGCGCCAACGTAGCGTTCGCAAAAATGACCCACTGCACGATTGGAGCTTGCTCCTCCAAAGTGTCGGGCATTTTACCATATTTTTGAGCTAAATACAGCAAAATTGCGCCGGATTCCGAAAGTTTCAAATCTCCGTCAACAATTGCCGGTACTTTGCCGATCGGGTTAATTTCGAGATACTCTGGCTGCAAGTGTGCCCCTGCTTGCATATCCAGCATGACGAATTCGTAGGGAACCGCTATTTCTTCTAGATACCACTTGACAATTGAGGCCCTGCTGCGGGCTCCGCCGTAAAGTTTCAGCACAGAATTTTGTCCTCTAACGCAATATTATTATTGTAGCGGGCATTGGACATGAGGAATTGGGCATTGTAGCCACAGTCTCCGGGTATGTGTTCCCAGGCATAGCCTGAAAAAAGTATAAATTACCAATTACCCATTACTGATGACTGCCGACGCTTCTGTTAAATGCGAAAATAATATATTGCTGCCGATCGCAATTAAAATTACGCCTCCTAGGAACTCTATTTTATTTCCAAATAAATTGCCGCACTTGTGGCCGATGAACACACCAGCAAATACGACAAAGAAAGTAATAAATCCGATCGTACTAACGACAGGGCCGATCGAAGTTTTTAGCACTGCAAATCCGATGCCAACTGCGAGAGCATCGATACTTGTCGCCACCGACAGCGTTATCAAAGTCCCGGTATCTAAGGGATTAAATTTCTTATCGCATTCTTCGGTTTGCAGCGATTCGTAAATCATTCTACCGCCAATGAAACTCAATAGACCAAAAGCTATCCAATGGTCTATAGGTGTTATCAAAAAACTAAAACTAAGACCAAAAAACCATCCTATTACGGGCATTAAAGCTTGAAAACCTCCGAAAAATAACGCGATTTTTAAAGCTTTATTGACCTTCATGTGTTTGATTGCTAAACCGCTAGAAACAGCAACAGCAAAAGCATCTGCTGCTAGTCCCAAGGAAAGTAAGATGGTAGTGGCTGCATCCATTTTGGTAAACTGTTATATTTTATAAGTAAAGTGTTCGTCTTGACTGTTTCACTTTACACTAAATTTTGATAAAGTTTCATTATTTTCATACTTGGTTCATTTTTAAATCACATTGGTTTCACAATTTGCGGTGTTGAAAAAATCAGGAGTTAGCTGTATTATGATGAACAATTATCAGCTACACTCCAGGATACAAAAAGTAGTTTTACTCGCTACTTATAGCGGTAACGTCCACCGATATAAGCAGCGCAGCCTACATATAGCGGTTTTGCTTCCACGACAGAACTAGCAGTTAACGCTTCGATAAATTGAAATCAAAACTGGGCGAGGGCAATCCATCCTATACAAACTTTCGTCTGCCGAATCGCACGAAAATAGAGGCAAAAGCATTCATAATTTACCATTCTGGATTGACTGTTAAAATTTTAAATTAAATTTTAAATTAAACGATCGGCAATTCTACTATAAACTCAGCACCACCCCCCGTTTTGGATTGAACCGGAGATTGAACGGTAAGGCGGCCGCCGTGCAATTCTACAATAATTTTATAGCAAACCGACAGCCCCAATCCTGTAAAATTTTTTAAGGATTTAGTATGGGAAAAGTGGTCAAATATTCTAGGGTGAATTTCCGGCGGAGTTGTGGAGGCGTTGTGGGCGATCGCTACTACAATAAACCTGCCTCTAGAATCCTCGACAATATCGGTGGTAATTGTAATAATTTGAGCGGAGTTTTCAATACTTTTAACAGCATCAATAGCATTGCTGACCAGACTCGCGAATACGTGGCTCAGTTGACCGGGATAACACAAAATTGGCGGCAGGTTGTTGTACTCCTTGACTACTAATATTTTTTCCTCCAGTTGGTGAGCGAGCAACAGCAAAATATTGTCGATGCTTTCATTAACGTTGGCGCGTTCTTTCCTAGCTTCGTCAGGAAATGAAAATTTTTGCAAAGCCAGAACTATCTGGCGAACGCGATCGGCTCCTCTTTTCAAAAAGTTGAGAATTTGCGGCAACTCTTGGCTGATAAAATCTAGGTCGCCGGCTTCTATTTTTTTGGCAATTCGCGGCACAGGTTCGGGATATTGTTCGCGATAGAGGCGAATTATATGGAGCAAATATTTGATATAATCGTTGAGGTGAATCAGGCGGCCGTAAATAAAGTTAATCGGGTTATTAATTTCCCGGGCAACTTCGGCGGCTAGTTGACCGACACTTGTCATTCTTTCGCTATGTACTAAATGCTCTTCGGTTCTTCTGAGTGTGGCTAAGACTTCTTCCACAAGTTTGAGATCCTCTTGAATTTGCCCGTGGAGTTGGGATTGGGAAAAGGCGATCGCCAGCGAGTCTGCAATTGCTTCCAAAACTTCCACCTCCTCGGGAGTCGCAAACCGCCGATTGGCGCAGGCGAACAGATATCCGAGCCGATTAGTCTGAGTCAGTACGGGTAGTGCTGCGTAGCGGCTGTTTGTGAGTTCGATATGGGCGTTTTCCTGAGACGCTGTGGCATCAAGGGCGGCGGTTTTATGTAGCAGTATCGTTTCGCAGCGGTGAAGCCGTGCAGCTAAATCTCCAGAGGGCCCTCCTGGAACGCCGAATATTCCCAAGCGCCCCGGCAAACCTTCCCGGCAATATTCCCAGCAAAATTCTAAAGTATCTTGTCGGGGATCGTACCATCCGAAAATTGCTCGATCGAGTTGCAGCAAAGTACCGAGTTCGTCTACTGTAGTTTGGAGGATGCCATCGAGGTGCAAGCAAGCGCGAATGCGACTGGTCAAGCGGTGGAAAAAAGCTTCTGCGCGAGTGCGAAGGCAGTTTAGGGCAAACAACTTGAGTGCCGCAATTTCTGCGAAAATAGCTGCGGTTAAGAGTACGCCGACTGCTGCTGCGAGTATATTTAAGGGGAGCAGTTCTTTTTCGAGATTGTTGTGGGGAATTACCAGAGCGATCGACCATTCAGCTTGTTCTAAAGGAAGATAGGCAACATAAACTCTGGCGTCGTTGATTTTAGTCAGCAAAATGCCCGTTTTTTGATAAACCATCTCCCGGGCTACATTCGCCAAATTAGCATCTGCCGACTCTAAAAGACTGGGAGCCGGCTTGTCGATATTTCCTATTAACCGATCGTTGGGATGTACAATCGGGACTCCTTGAGAATTGAGAACAAAAGCGTAAGTTCCTGCCCCATATTCCAGCTTTCCTACTACTTCAGCAATTCGGTCGATAGTAATGACACCGTTCATTACTCCGATCGGCTTTTCGGCTTTTTTATAAATAGAATTTGCCGAATTTGACCACACCGGAGCCGAAATGGGAACAATACTTTGTCGTTTGATCGTGCGAGAAATGGTAGGATCTGAAACATAGACTTTCCCAGCCATTGCCTGTTTGAAGTGTTGGCGGTCGCTGACATTAATCAAGGCTCGACCGACTTTTGTAGTGAAATAAGAACCGTCGGGTGCAATTAATGCAAAGTGCTGGAATTCTTTCAGCCGAATTACTTCAGATTTTAAATAAGGCTGTGCCACAGGCCAATTCATCGAACGAACGGGAGGAGTGTTGGCGAGGATTTCGATCTCGGCCTTTCTAGTGCCGATCCAGCGATCGATCTTGTTACCGCGCTCCCTAACTTCTAACAAAGCATTTCGCTCTAAATTGGCGATCGTCAAGCGGCGAACGCTTTCATAGGTAATAAAACCAGTGATGCTAGCTGCCAGAATTGTTCCGCCCAAAATTAAGAGCGCAGTTTTGTACCGAACATGGTATTCGCCCCTAAATCCCGCTGGCAATAGCCGAGTTAATTTCCACCACTTCACTCTCGCAAAGCTTCGCATGGTTTGACCAATTTGTGAGATTGACATCCTTAGCTCACCTGCGATGTAATCCGAGCCTGCCAGTAGTCTGAAACTACGAGCATTCAATAATTGCAGGGATTTTTTAATTTTTTCCCGCCTGCCGGCTCACCTTGTTAAACTGGAATAAGATTCTACCATATTTTTTACACATTAAAACATTTCATCAACAACTTAAGACTTTTCTTAACAGTCGTTAATAATTTATGTTAATTAGGTGATGCGAGCAGTGCGCGCCCTATGTTGAGATGTTTGGTGTTTGTCTTAATAACGAAATATTAAAAGTTTTTCCTTCATTAATGAACGAACGAAAAACTTCTTACATCTTTAATTCACATCTCAAAACTCAAAACTATTTTCGGTAGATTCGCGGGCTGAGGCGGTGCTAAATTGCCGCAGTTAGGCGATTTTTTTTAAAGAACCTTGTGAGTGTGTTCGTGTTGTTTCACATTGTCTTCAGTGCGAATGACGCGCTCTGAGTTAAGCACTCTTTTGCGTTCTAAGGAATAAGTAAAGTCGTTGCGAACTGTTCCCAAGGGAATGTGAACTTTAGCTTCGGGGCGAATTTTGTAAGTGCGGGCGGCAGCGATCGCCCGAAAGCCGAATTCTTCGCTAAACTGAGCTGATGACGGGAACTCAGGCAGCATTTTGGGTGATTCGCCGTCGAGAACAGCTCCTAAAGTTGTGCCCCAAGCCATTTGATAAGAGGTGGGAATTCCCTTGACAATTGCTTCCAAAGCTGCTGATGGAATAGCTTCGATTACTTGCACTTCAAAAACTTCGCCTTCTTCTTTGATGAAGCAGGTGGCTAAACCCACTACTATATAGTCGTCGGTGCAGAGATCGGGAGCGTTAGGATAAACTGTTGCAGTCGTCATAAAATCTTTTGAGTAGGAATTGAAAACTGGGAGCGAAAAATCAAGCGATTTGAGATTTTAGATTTTTTCCACAGATTTTTCCGGGGGATTTTACCTGGAAAATCTCAAACGGGCTGTTCTAATATCTAAAATTTCTGGGTTAAGCTCCAAAGAGCCGATCGCCCCAGCGTGTCGATCGTACCACATCAAGGTAGGTGCCGGATGATTCGGCAAGGATTGCCCGCCGCTACGACGTTTGCGGGAATATCTTTGACAACAACACTGCCTGCGCCGATCGTGCTATTGTCGCCAATAGTCACTCCCGGACAAATAATACTGCCGCCGCCAATCCAAACATGATTGCCAATATTAATTTCTGCGGCGAGTTCTAGGCCTGAAAGTCTGATTTCCGGGTCTGTGGGGTGAAAAGCGGTGTAAATTTGTACGTAGGGCCCGCACAGCAAATTCTCGCCGATGTTAACTCGATTGCAGTCGAGAATCACGCAGCCAAAATTCATGTACAATCCGTTGCCCGCATAAATATTGCTGCCGTAGTCGCAGTAGAAAGGTGGCTCGATTTCAACTTTTGGGCCAACTGCACCGAACAATTCTGCGAGAATTTCTAACCGTTTGTCTGGTTCGTCTTCGCGGGTAGAATTGTAGGTTCTGGCCAGGCGGCGGGCTCGCTGGCGATCTAAAATTAATTGCTCATCGGCAGCTAAATACAATTCGCCGGCAAGCATTTTTTGTTTTTCGGTTTTTTCCATAACAATCGGCGGTTGCAACCGCCACTATACAAACTTTCGTCCCTCTGGCTTGAGACTGAAGAATAATGTAGGGTGCGCAGTGCGCACCTTACGGCTATAATTATTAGCGCATCAAAGATT
>JAICRN010000091.1 GCA_025937335.1 Microcoleus sp. TY_ISSM_2_bin.22 | reverse complement strand
TAGCACGGGAATTAGTCGCAGCGCCGGCTAATTTTGTTACCCCGATTACCATGGCCGAAACCGCTCAAAGTCTGGCGGCAGAATGCGGTTTAGAATTAGAAATATTGGAGCAGGAAGAATGCGAAAAGCTTGGCATGGGAGCCTTTCTCGGCGTTGCCAAAGCATCCGATTTGCCGCCGAAATTCATCCACCTCACTTACAAACCAGAAGGCACACCGCGCCGCAAAATAGCAATTGTGGGCAAAGGATTGACCTTTGATTCCGGCGGTTTGAACATCAAAGGTGCGGGCAGCGGCATTGAAATGATGAAAATAGATATGGGCGGCGCTGCGGCTACTTTGGGAGCGGCAAAGGCGATCGGTCACATCAAACCAGATGTGGAAGTTCACTTTATCAGCGCCGTCACTGAAAACATGATCAGCGGCCGCGCCATGCACCCTGGAGACATCCTTACAGCTTCCAACGGCAAAACAATTGAAGTCAACAATACCGATGCAGAAGGCCGTTTAACCCTGGCTGATGCTTTGGTATTTGCTGATAAATTGGGAGTTGACGCAATTGTCGATTTAGCAACTCTAACCGGGGCCTGCGTAATTGCTTTAGGCGACGAGATCGCCGGTTTGTGGAGTCCTCAAGATAGCCTAGCCGCCGAAATAGTCGGCGCATCAGAATTGGCAGGCGAAAAATTTTGGCGGATGCCGATGGAAGAGAAGTATTTTGAGGGCTTGAAAGCATTGCACGCTGACATGAAAAACACAGGGCCGCGTCCCGGCGGTTCGATTACGGCAGCGCTATTTTTGAAGCAGTTTGTGAAGGATACTGCTTGGGCGCATTTAGATATTGCCGGCCCGGTTTGGACTGACAAAGAAAATGGCTACAATGGCCCTGGGGCTACCGGTTTTGGAGTTCGGACTTTGGTGCAGTGGGCGATCGGCGGCGCTTAATTGTGTTCCAGCACAAACATTGAGATTTTCTCTCCCTTAAAAGTCCGCTAGTCCATCAGTGAGTCTAGGGTTTAAGGCCCCAGGCTCACTGCTTAAGTAATCTAAAAGAAAATTTAATATAGCAATCCTTGCAGGAGTCGTAAATTTTTTACCCCACCCCGACCCACCCCGAACCCGCTGGGAGTCTGTAAGAAATTCACAAATGATTTAGGATTGCTATAGCGATCATTAACAATTTAAATGTTTCAAAAGCCATAAGTAGGCAAACCTATGTATTCCCTCACTGAGAGCAACGCTTAGGTTGCTCTCAGTGACGGTCGCCATTCCTCATACTTGGGAAAAGCTTTGTTCCCGGGGCCCAACCTCGACAGTTTTGACATTCCCTGAAAAAATAGCTGTTTCATAAACAATGAAAAAAGTATATAATTTTATGTAAATATTTCACTAGCCGAAATCAAATAATTAGATTTGATCGGATTTGCATTGGTACAGATAAATTTTTTCTTGAACTTTATGCAAGAACAATTAACAATTTTTTTTTCAACACTTGCTGTATCTTCCCCACTCGGCTGCAACGCGGTACCGGAATTGCGACTGTACGCTGTTTTTGACTCGCTGACGGCACTGGCTTATTGTTCGATCGCCCTATCTTTAGTTTATTTTACCCGCCAAGGTTCTCACCGCAAAATTTTCCGGCTGTTTGCTGTTGCTTTTTTTGCCTGCAGCGCTGCTAAATTGACGGAAGTTTGGACGCTTTGGCATTCCATATATTGGCTGTCGGTAACTATCAAAGCTGCCAGTGCTTTGATTTGTTTGCTTTTAGCCGCAGTCGCCCTCGCAGTCATGCCGAAAGCACTTGCCGAGTCAGGTTTAAATCCAAGAACAAATCTTCCAAAACAGCCGTTAAAACAAGTAGAAAAAAATCAGCACCAGCATGATATCCAAAAAGGAGAATTGGCAAAAGAATCAATAGAGTTTTCCGATCCAGACACTATTGTCGATCGCACTTTAGATATCAATTCGCTTAACGAACAGTTAGAAAAAGAAATTGCCGATCGCCAGCGGGTTGAGGAAATGTTGCAACTAACTCAATTTGCGATCGACCGATCGGCAGATGCGATATTCTGGATCGGGCCAGACGGTAAATTTTTGTACGTCAACGACGCCGCTTGCTCTTCATTGGGATATTCTACCGCTGAATTGCTATCGATGACAGTGCACGACATCAATCCAGATTTTCCCCAAACTGCTTGGAGTTTGCACTGGAAAGTCTTAAAAAGGTGCGGTTCGGTTAATATTGAAGTTCACCATCTCACTAAGTACGGTCGAATATTTCCGGTAGAAATTACGATCGACCATTTGGAATTTAACGGCAAAGAGTATCAGTGCGCGTTTGCTCGCGACATTAGCGAGCGCAAGCGGATTGAGGCCGCTTTGCGGGAAAGAGAAGAAGAATTTAGGTCATTAGTTTCTAGCATTCCCGGTGCAGTTTACCGTTGCAGTGCTGCGGGGCGAGCGAGCTTAACTTTTATCAGCAGTGGCATCGAAGCTATTTCTGGCTATCCCGCAGCTAACTTTATGCAAAAACCGGTGCAGGCTTTTCCGAGTATAGTTCATCCCCAGGACGCTGAGTATATCGATAAAATTATCGATCGGGCTATTAAAACAAAACAACCTTACACGCTCGAATATCGCCTGATTCACTGCGACGGAAATGTGCGGTGGGTTGCAGAGAAAGGTCAAGCCATTTTCAACGCAGCAGGTCAAGTTTTATCCCTCAACGGTGCGATTTTTGACATGACAGAGCGCAAAGCAGCGGAGGATGCTTTGCGCCTCTCCGAGGCGATCGCCAACAACAGAGCCCAGCAGCTAGAAATCGCCCTCAAAGAACTCCGAGAAACTCAAGCTCACCTAATTCATACCGAAAAAATGTCAAGTCTCGGTCAAATGGTAGCTGGAGTAGCTCACGAAATTAATAACCCTGTCAGTTTTATCTACGGCAATATTTCCTATGCCAGCCAATATATCAGAGACTTGTTGCAGCTTGTGGAACTTTACCAAAAACACTATCCTCAGCCAGCGGTAGAAATTCAACAATGTATTGATAATATCGATTTAGAATTTTTGACAGAAGATTTGCTAAAAATATTATCTTCGATGAAAATGGGAGCCGATCGCATTCGCGAAATAGTTCTGAGCTTGCGAAACTTTTCGCGTTTAGACGACTCAGTAAAGAAGCCGATTAACCTTCACGAAGGCATCGACAATACGCTACTAATTTTGCACAACAAACTGCGAGCCAGAGGCGACTATCCCGAAATAAAAGTAATCAAAGATTACGGTAAACTCCCCTTAATAGAATGTTATGCAGGTCAGCTCAATCAGGTATTTATGAATCTGCTTAGCAACAGTATTGACGCCTTGGAAGATGCTTGCAACCAAAAAAGGCGAGCGGCAGTCGGCAACGATTGGGAACCAACTATTAGCATTCGCACAGAAGCCCTGAACGAAAATAGTATTTGCATCCGCATTGCCGATAATGCGATAGGCATGACAGAAGACGTGCGGAGCCGATTGTTTGACCCATTTTTCACGACAAAACCGATCGGGAAAGGCACCGGTTTGGGGTTAGCCATCAGTTACCGAATAGTCGTGGAAAAACACGCCGGAGCCTTGAGCTGCCGTTCCGCCATAGGAGAAGGTACGGAATTTGCGATCGAGATTCCTTTATGAATTAGTGCGACGGAAGTATCAAGAATTTGGCAGCAGTTATCGCTCACTATAAATTCTAAAGTGGGGTGTAAAAAACTTTCTATTTGCAAGAAAAATCCAAAAATTGGCTATAAATTACCCAGGTAATGCTCAACATGGCAGTGAAATTGTAAATTGTGTACCGCGACCTAAAGTTGAGTTGACTTCGAGCATACCAGAGTGTTTCTCAACTACAATCTGCCGTGCGATCGCCAATCCTAAACCCGTTCATTTTTCCACTGCGTTCGTCGTCAATAAATGATAGAATATTTTTTGTTATACCTCCCAACGGGCGTAGCAGTAAGAAGCTTCTTTAGGTTCTAATATAGCTGATAGGAATCTCGATCGCTAACTCTGTACCATCTCCTACTCTAGAATTACAGGTTAATTTACCGCCATGCTTTTTGACAATACCATAGCTAACAGATAAACCCAAACCTGTACCGCTACCCACTGGTTTAGTTGTAAAAAATGGATCGAATATTCGGGAGAGAATATTCACCGGGATACCAGCACCATTATCAGTGATTTTAATTCTAACACTGTCTTTTTTTATGACTTCAGTCTGAATCTTGATTACAGGATTTTTATCTTTTTTATTAATTGATTGAAGAGCATCAATAGCGTTACTGATAATACTTAGAAATACTTGATTAATCTCACTAGCATAACAAATGACCTTGGGCAGATTTCCATACTCTTTAATAACTTGTATTTCTGATTTGCCATCGCTCAGTCTTAAGCGAGTTTGTAAAATTAGCAAAGTGCTTTCAATTCCGCTATGTAAATCTACTGCTTTCATCTCTGCTTCATCTAAGCGAGAAAAGTTACGCAAACTCAGGATAATTTGGCTAATGCGATTGCTCCCTGCTTTCATAGATTCCAGAATTTTAATTAAATCTTCCCAGATAAATTCTAAATCTATTTCTTCTATTTTCGCTTGAATTACTCTACTGGGTTCAGGATACTCTTGTTGATAAATATCAAGTAAAATAAGCAAATCTTTGACATAATGCTCTGTATGTGCAAGATTACTGCGAATAAATGTTACTGGATTGTTGATTTCGTGAGCAATCCCAGCTACCAGTTGACCGAGAGATGACATTTTTTCGCTCTGAATTAATTGTGCTTGGGTTTGTTGTAAGTTTTTAAATGCTTGCTCTAAATCAAAAGCTTTTTGGCTTAAATCTTCCGTTTTTTGCGCTACTTCTGCTTCTAAGCTTTGAGAATAGTTCTCTATTTGTTTATATAAACGAGCATTATCAATAGAGATCGCCGCTTGAGCTGCGAGTATCTGGAGAATTTCTACTCGCTCATTAGTAAATGCTCCCACTGTTAAGTTATTTTCTAAGTACACAATACCGACGAGTTTTCCTTGCCGAATAATTGGAGTACATAAAACTGATTTAGGTTGATGAGCGATAATATAGCGATCGCCTGCAAATTGGTCGGCTGTACTTAAGTTGTCAAAAACAGCCGTCGCTTGAGTTCGTGCCACGGCATAAATCAAATTATGAGGAATTTCCTGATATTCTTCCAGAGGAATTTCTAATATTTTTGTCTGCTTGTGTGCGGCTTGAGCGACGACTAACCATTGTCGGTCTTGGCAAAGCACTAAACAACCGATTTGTGCTCCGCCATTCGCAAGCATAATCTGCATCAAAGTGGCTAACAGTTTCTCTAATTCAATTTCTTGTGAAATGGCTTGGGCAGCCATCATTACTGCTGGAAAATCTAACCATAAATTCTCGGTACTACTGACGCTAGTTAGGCTTCCCATCCAGGTCTGGTTGACGGTTGTCCCAGATGTGACGACAAAATTAGCAGGTTGGAGAATAGCTTTCAGTAGTTGTGGATAGTGTTGTTCTAAATAAGCTACTTTAGCCTTTGCACCCCAACGGGAATAACAGTAATACGCCTCAATAATGTAAGATTGTGCAACTTTTTCTTTCCCCCAATCTAAGTAAAATTTTGCAGTTAGTTCATTGGCTAAACCTTCTTCTTGAATATAACCATTTTCTTTGGCTTCTGAAATGGCGCGATCGTACCAATCTCCAGCTTCATAATTCTTTCCTAAAACCCGGCATTTTTCTGCTTCTACTAAGTCAACTTTATGTTGGTGATTCATCGGGGCCTGATGTGCCCATTCAGCCAGAGTGGTTTGATGGGTTTCTGCCAAAGCGAGAGTGTTCGCTTGCTCAATTTCTGACTGCCCAGAGCAGAGTGCTAAGTAGGTTAACCCGGCATAGAAATGGAAAACCGGAGTATGAATCATTGCTGCCGCTACCCTCAAATAGAGGCTTGCTTGGGCAATGTAGTGTAGGGCGTTGGTGTAGTTGCCAAAGAGATAGGCAAGCATTAGTTTGTAGTTATAGGCAAGAGCGAGTGCAGTAAGCTCACTATTCTGATTATGCTGAGGAAACATCACGGTTTCATCATAAGCCTGACCGATTAACAAATCCGGTTGATTGACAATTTCCCTCAAGTTCTGCACCGCCTGTTGTGTCATCTTCACGTAAAACATAGGAGAATATTGCTTCACAGTCGTTAAGACAACACAGTAATTTTCTATTTCTGCGTGCCAATCATCAAGCTCTACTCCCGAAAAAAAATTATTATATAAATAACTACTGACGCAGTAGCCAGCATTGAGAAAATCACCTGTTTCCATTCCGACTAAATAGCCTTCTTTCGCCGTTGGGATTCCTGCCCTCAGTGGTTCTTGACGATGCTGAATAAAACAGCCAAACCAAAGTAAAGTGATACATTTAAATTCTGGCCAATTCAACTGATTGAGTAAGCTAAGTGCTACTCGCCCAAAGCTATAACCTTTTTCTACTTCTCCGAAAAAACCAGACAGCACAATGCCATAACCCACATACCCGATTGTTGATGCTGGTGCATTGCCAAATTGAAGTGATATACTGACCATTGTGGCACAAAGCAGAGGCTGCAAGGCAGGATTTCCCATAAAAATAGCCGGAAACAAGATGCCTAACAATTGCATCGCCGCGATTGTCCGAGGATCGCTCATCACGGGAAGGTTAACCAGTTCCTCAATCTGTTTGCCCTCCAGTTGGTTGGCAAGGTTTTGTAATGCAATGCGTGTCAAGGCTTCGTCAGTTTCATAGGGGAGTTCAATCCCCAATTGTGCTAGCGCATTAGTGCCGATAGCGATCGCTTCTAACATCTGACTCTGAGTTGTCAGTGCGTTGATTTGAATCTCAAATATTTTGACTTTATCTAGTATTGTTTTGGCCGATCCCAAAACCTGGGCTGCCATTTCTTCCATGTCATTAAAATCGGCATTTAAGTAGGCAGTTTCAGCCGCAGCCACATAAAGATTCAGGGTTAATTCATACTGAGTTTGCCAACAGTTTTCTGTGAGTAACTCCAGCCCTGTTTTCACAAAACTTCTGGCGCCTGCATAAGCTGTAGAATTTCTGGCTTTCTGTCCGGCTGCTAAGTTCAATCTGGCTAATGCTTCCCGTTCGTCTGCTTGAGTGATGAACTCAATTCCTAAATTCAAATGCCCGACAATATCAAACAGCTTTTCCTCTTTTTCTATTTCTGATAAGTTTTGTTGGAGTAGTTGTCCAATATGGTAATGGGTCTGCTGTTTTTGCTCGTCAGGAATCAATGAATAAGCCGCTTGTTGGACGCGATCGTGTAAAAATCGATAAGTCGGATTAGCGGAAGCATTGAAAACTTCCTCACTATCAGATTGGGTAAAGAACTTATAGATTTCGGTAGTAGGAATTACCAAACCTTCCTGCAAGGCTTTCCATAAAGCTGTTGCGGTACTGTCAGGTGATTTTTCACTGACAATTGTTAAGGTATTCAAATCAAACTGCGCCCCAATACAAGCCCCTAGTTTGAGACTATCCTGAGTTTCTCGGGGCAATTTTTGTAATTGCAATGCCATGAATTCAACGACATCATCAGTAATTGCTAAGGCCTTCACTTGGGCAATATCGCATTGCCAATATTGAATATCGCGATCAAAGCTAATTAACTTGTCATCATGTAATGCTTTGAGAAACTGGGTCGCAAAAAAAGGATTACCTTGAGTTTTTTGATAGACCAATTTTGTTAAAGGCTGGGCTAGGGATGATTCACAATTCAGTGTATCTGCCACTAACTGATTCATATCAGGTTCCCTTAACGGTGGTAAAGTAATTGTATTCACCGTTGCCCCAGTTTTGACAATTTCATCCACTGTTAAAATCAATGGATGTACGGGTGAGACTTCATTATTTCGATACGCACCTAATATTAATAGATACCCCGCATCTTGCATCAATAATTTAAGCAAGTTCAGTGATGCGGAATCTGCCCATTGCAAGTCATCTAAAAACATGACTAACGGATGTTCTTTACTGGTAAAGACTTGCACAAATTTTGGCAATAGGAGATTAAAGCGATTTTGAGCGGCTGTTCCCGATAATTCAAGGGCTGCTGGCTGTTTACCGATAATATTTTCTAACTCAGGAATTACGTCAATTAAGACTTGTCCGTTGTCTCCTACTGCGGTTAATATCTGGGTTTTCCATGTTTCTAATTGCCGATCTGATTCGGATAGCAATTGCCCCATTAAATCGCGGAATGCTTGCACAAAGGCGCTGAAGGGAATGTTGCGCTGAAATTGATCGTATTTTCCTTTAATAAAATAACCCCGTTGCCGCACAATGGGTTTATGAACTTCGTTGATCGCTGCGGTTTTTCCAATTCCTGAAAAACCCGCAACGAGCATCATCTCTGTTGCACCTTCGCTGACTCTTTCAAAGGCTTTTATGAGCGTTTCTACTTCGGTTTCTCGTCCATATAGTTTGTCTGGGATGAGGAAGCGATCGCTCACATCCCTACACCCAATTTCAAAGGATTCAATCCGATCGTTTTCTTGAAGTTGAGTTAAACATTTTTCTAAATCAAATTTCAGCCCGACTGCACTTTGATAGCGGTCTTCAGCATTTTTTGCCATCAATTTATTGAGAATTTCTGAGATTACAGGAGGAATTTCTAAATTAATTTCATGGACTAAGGGTGATGCTTTAGCAATATGAGAATGGACTATTTCTATTGGATCGTGGGATTGAAATGGTACTTTTCCTATCAGTAATTCATAGAAAGTGACTCCTAAAGAATAAAAGTCAGTCCGATAGTCAATTCCCCGATTCATTCGGCCTGTTTGTTCGGGAGAAATGTACGCAAGCGTCCCTTCTAAGACATTGGGATTCATCAAAGTTTGTGTTTCCCGTGGGAGGAGAGAGGCAATACTAAAGTCGATTAATTTGACTTCTTTGGTTTCGGGATTAATTAAGATATTGCTGGGTTTGATGTCTTTATGAATAATGCGCTCGCGATACAATATATCTAAGGTATTGCACAGCGCGATCGCTATCTGTAAAAATTCCCTCAAAGACAGTGCGTTTTCCCCTTTTAGTGCCCATTCCTGAAGAGAAATTCCCCCAAAGTCTTCCATGACTAACGCATAACTATTTCGATACGGTTCGAGACTGTATGTTTGGATGATTCCAGGGTGATGAAGGTTTTTAGCAATGCTGTACTGATTGCGAAACTGCACCAGTTCGCTGAAGCTAGGATAGTCACTTTTCAGCAGTTTGATGACAACAGGTAGTTGGTCATTGGTACGGATGGCTCGATATACTAAGGTGCGACTTCCTGAATAAACTGTTTCGATAATTTGATAGTTTGGAATTTTACAGTTTGGGTGATATTTACTTTTATTGTTTGTCTTATTCATGGCTATTTTTGTTTGATAAGTGAGCGCGAGTAATTAATTAAATGAGTCTGAATGATAGGGGTAATTCACTTGTTTATTCTGTCTTGATGGGTAAGGTGATAATAAATTCTGTTCCTTGACCTAGTGTTGAGTTGACGTTCAGGGAACCGCTATGTTTTTCGACGATAATTTGACGCGCGATCGCCAATCCCAACCCTGTGCCTTTACCGACTTCCTTCGTCGTAAATAAATCCTCAAAAATCTTCTCTCGCACCGCCTCATTAATGCCAACCCCATTGTCTTTGATGCGAATCAAAACTTGCTGCCGATCGCCCGATAATTCTGTCTCGATCGTAATTTTATTAGGAGTCGCTTTAATCTCTGCAAAGCTCCGTCCAGTATTTGATTCATCCAGGGCATCGATCGCATTCGCCAACAGATTCATAAAAACTTGATTGAGCTGGCCGGCATAACACTCAACTAAAGGCAAATCCCCGTATTTCTTAATAACTTGAATCTCCGGGCGAGTATCTGAAGCTTTGAGACGGTGTTTGAGGATCATCAAGGTACTGTTGATGCCATCATGGATATTACAAGCAACAGGGCGATCGCTATCGGCACGGGAAAAAGTTCTGAGGCTAGTGCTAATATCTTTAATCCGCTTCACACCTTCACGCATCGAACTCACCAACTTCGGTAAATCTTCCCGAATATAGTCGAGATCGATTGTTTTAATTTCCTCTTGAATATCTGCATCGGGTTGAGGATACTTTTGTTGATACAAATCGAGCAAGCCAAACAAATCCTGAACATAATCCAATGCCGGTTGAATATTGCCATTTAAGAAACCAACCGGATTGTTGATTTCGTGAGCGACACCAGCGACTAGATTTCCCAGCGCGGACATCTTTTCACTTTGGACAATTTGCAATTGAGCTTGTTTTAGGTTATCAAAAGCTTGTTGCGCCTGTTGATAGAGGCAGGCATTTTGCAGGGAGATAGCGGCTTGAGAGCAAAGCAAATTCAGCACCTCAACCCGAGCGCTCGTAAACGCCCCAACCGTCAGGTTATTTTCCAGATACAGAATTCCAATCAACTTACCTTGATTAACAATTGGACTGCAAAGCACACTTTTAGGCTGGTGCTGTTCAATATAAATATCTCCAGCAAACTGAGGATTTACCCTCGCATCGGCAAGTACCAGCGGTTTCAAACTCCGCTTGACAGTATTGACCAAACTAATTGCTACATCCTGACTTGATTCTAGAGGTATTGATGGTAATAGCTCAGGTTCCTGTCCCTCTGCTACAAGAGCCGCTACCTGTAAATACTCTTTTTGTTTGAGCAATAAGACACACTTAGTGGCGCCAGCATTTGTCATCACTATTTTTAAGAGAGCAGTCAGGAGTTTATCTAGTTCAATCTCCCCAGAAATGGCTTGAGAGGCTTGGATTAGAGTAGGCAAATCTAGAAATTCAGAGTTGCTGCTAGAAGATTGAGTAGAAGTAATCGTTCCTAATGTGATACTTCCTTTGATGGAAGCAAAGGATCGATCTGACTGAAGGATGGGTGCGAGGAGTTGGGAATAACGTTTTTCCAGATCGTCTACTTTAGCCTTAGCTCCCCAACGACTGTAGATATAGTAAGCCTCGATCATATAGTTACGGGCGAGGCGTTCTTTCCCCCATTCCAGAAAAAACTTTGCCGCCAGTTCATTGGCAAGTGCTTCTTCTTGGATGTAGCCTTGTTCTTTGGCTGCAATGATGGCGCGATCGTATAACTCTGCTGCTTGCCAGTTAATCGCTAATACTCGCGCTTTCTCGGCTTCAATTAATTCATATTTATGCTGATTTCCTTCTGACCCATTCTCCACCCAAAATTTCATTTTTTCCTGATTAACATTGACTTGAGATAAATAGGTTGCTTGTTCATTCACCGTGACTTCAGTATAGCGATTTAACAATGTTAGCGAATGGTAAAAATTGAGAACTATGACTTGCATAAAACCAAAAGCTGAGCCGGATTGCTCCTGTGCTAGTCCCACATTTTTTAAGGCTTGACTACTATCACCCAACAAGTAACATAGAATAGTTTTAGCCAGATAAAACATAAATAAAACTATTCCCGATTTAGCGGCAATAATGCGGGGCAAGGTTTTCTCTTCATCAAAGCTTTTACCGCTCAATAATAGAGCATCTGCGGCTTGACCCTGTAAATTCAAACCTAATTGTCGCCATACTTGCGAGAAATGGGTAGAACTTTCTTGTTTAAAGTTAATACAAAAATTACCATAAAATTCTTGTTGCTGGACGGCCGATTCTAAGTGGTCTTCCGTAAAAAATAAGTAACTACACAAATTTGCCGCACAATATCCACCCCATTCAAAGTCACCTACTTCTAGCCCTGCTTGTAGTCCTTCTCGCAAAGGATCGACACTATTTTTTGCGGGTTCTTTCCAAGTGCGAATGTTGGCATTAAACAAGTTATAAACTTTGGCTTTTATTTCTTTAGCGTTAAACTTATCTAATAATCTTAACGCAATTAAACCTGCATGATAACCTCTATCTAATTGACCTAATCCTACTAATAATAAGCCGTAAAAACCATAAGCAAAAGATGATAGTGCTGAATCTCCATATTTAAGACACAAATTAATCATGGTGATGATTAATTGCGGAAAAATCTCTGGTCTTGCTACAAAAACAGGAGTACAGAGGGTTCTTAAAATTTGCATGGCTGCCAGCTTATATGGATCTGTCATCAGTGGCAAATTATCTAAATCGTCAAGATTTGGTAAATCAATTATCAACTCATTGTCTAAGT
>JAICRN010000706.1 GCA_025937335.1 Microcoleus sp. TY_ISSM_2_bin.22 | reverse complement strand
GGGAATTAGTGGATAAACCCTTGACTTCGGCATCGAGGGCAGGATGTTTGGCGTCAAAGGAAATGCTGGGACCTGCTGCTAATAATTCTCTCAATTTCATCTGAAAAACTCCTTACTTGGATGTCTTGAATATGACTTGCGCAACACATTTTTTGAGCCGCTATCTACAGGCTTTTGCTGTGCGAACCCTACAGGTTTACAGTAAAGTGCGCACCGCGCACCCCGAGGCCCGGATTAACACCTGAGTTTTTGCGTAAATCGTATTATTGTGACGGATCGATTTGCAAATATTTCTGTAACATTTGTTCCAATTGGGCGACACTACAGCGGGGAGAAGGACGGGGTAACAGTTCTTCAGCGGAGAATGCAGCCTCGCCAGCAGAATTTATTGGCTGAGGCTGCACTTTAAACAAAACTGGAACTTCGTACTGATAAGCTTCAAACCAATCGTTGCGTTCAGTAATATCTCTGACTTCGAGTTGAAACTTGAGGCTTTCAATCTGTTCGAGTTTTTCTTGCAACCCTTCGCACAAGTGGCAGCCGGGTTTGCTGTACAAAATCAATCGCATCATAAGAGTACAATTAGACTTGATATTAAATTCTCGAACGTGCGATCGCCAGTTGGCGAACCCAACGCGAGTAAGACGCAACTCGCAGCTTTATAGGTCGCAATGCGCGATCGAAGTTATCTTAGCATTGGCTGCGAACCAATTACCGCGCTTGACTATCTCTTTCTTCTCTTCCTCTGTGCCCTCTGCGCCTCTGCGGTGAAAAAATAAATTTAGTTCACAAATCAAAGACTTAAATTTATTCACAACACCTAATTCTCAACTTCACCTTGACTAATAAATCAATCTTTAGTATAGTATATAAATAGCCCTACAGAAAGGAGGCAGTATGGACTGCACCGAATACGCAGAAGCCAAGCGAAAAGCCGCTAAAAAAATTAGCGCCGACATTCGAGAACGCTGGAACAATCGCATCGTTACGCGAGGATTGCACTTGATGGGTGAAGCGGGGGCCGTGCAGTATTTAGCTGATTACGGGCGCGGCATCGGTACGGCAAAAGTTATTGGTTTTGCACTCTGCGCGGAGTCGGAAGGATACCCGGAAATGGCTTTTGGCTTTTGGAAAAGAGCGTTTGAATTGGAAACCGGAGAAAAGCCACTCGCCCTGAATACTCCAAACAATTCTACCGCCGATTTCGCTCCTGCTAAACAATCAACTTCTGCCCCAAAAATAGAAACTGCCAACAATCCCATTGTTGCCGAATTGCCGCCGCACTTACAGCCGGGAAGAATTGTAACGATGCAGCCGGTGGACGCGCCGAGCGATCGTTCTTATTATATCGAAAATCCCGATTATTGGGGGCAGCCAAAGCGCGACGGCAATCGAGTAGTTGTCATTGCGACGCCCGATAAAGTATACTACCAATCGCGATCGACTAACCTGCGGCAACAGGCATCAATTGAGATCGATCGCACATTAATCGACACAGCCGCTAAAATTGGCACCTTTGTTTTAGACGGCGAACTGTATTACAAAAGCTGTACGGGCAGCGAACACCGCACGGGGGCGCAAGCTGCTACTGTTAATATTGAAAGCGGTTTTCCGACAATCCAGCCCAGCGCAATTTATGCCATTTTTAAAAGTTTGTTTTTCAAAGGCAATGATTTAACTACCGTGGCAGAATCAGAACGAATTGCAGCGGGAGTTGAAGTCGGCGAAATGCTGGCGAATTTATCCCCAGCCTTTGAAGTTGTACCGACATTTCGCACCACCGCCGAAAAACTCGCCCTGGCAAATCAGCAGGAATCTGAAACTAAAGAAGGCGAAGTTTGGGTGTTGCACAACTGCCGCTATATCGGCGGAAAAGATGTGAAGAAATATCCGATGGTGAGGACTAAATACTGTCAAGAACACGATTTGTTTATTGTGGGATTGACGGCTACAAAAGTGGCGGGGCGGCCGTTTAGCGCCGTCAAAGTAGCGCAAGAAATTGATGGCAAATTAGTCCCAGTAGGAACCGTGGGAACCGGGTTTAGCGGGGAGGAAATGCAGGAAATTGCCCGACTCTACGAGGCTAACCCCAAAAGTGTCAAAATTAAAGTGCGATCGCAGGGTTTGACGGAAAGCGGCAAACTGTGGCACGCACGATTTTTGGAGTTTTGTTAAATTTGTAGGGAAACGGCACTGCCGTTTCCTCCCCCAAATATGTGAGTTCCAAGACATAGTATCATATAAAATCAGCGGAGTAAAAATTAATGGTTATCAGCAAAAATAATTTCTACATTTCTCCAGAAGAGTACCTAGAAGGCGAACGAGTAAGCCCCATCAAACACGAATACAGACGCGGACACGTTTATGCAATGACAGGGGCAAAAAAGCCTCACATTATTATTGGTAGTAATTTAGTTCGGCTGCTGGGCAATCATCTTCTGAATACGCCATGCTTAGTTTTATCATCAGATATAAAAGTCCGACTGGAAGAGGAAAATTGCTATTACTATACTGATGTAGCGGTGACTTGCGACGAAAGAGATACCTCAAATACTGAAGATTTCATTTTATATCCATCTTTAGTATTTGAGGTATTGTCGCCCTCAACAGCAGCTTTCGATAGGGGCGATAAATTTGTCGATTACCAAACTTCTCCGAGTTTGCAAGAATACGTACTCATCACTCAATCTGAGCTCAAAATTGAGTGTTTTCGACTCACTGCTGAGGGAAATTGGGTTTCTCAGACTTACCGACAAGGAGAGAGAGTAGAATTTGTTAGTGCGAATTTTAGTTGTGCAATTAGCGAAATTTATCAAAAAGTTCCTGGTATCATGTTGTGATGTATGAAACCAGCTTTTCCGCCACGGCAGATTTAAATTGCATATT
>JAICRN010000334.1 GCA_025937335.1 Microcoleus sp. TY_ISSM_2_bin.22 | reverse complement strand
GAGTGCTTAATAAATATATACTTACTCAGTTACACAATCCGCGCCTTTTATGCTGGTAAAAAGTATCTTGCTCTAAATATAAAAACAAACTGTTTTTTTGTGAAAAATTAACAACCTTGCAGTATCTGAGGCAGTTTTAATGTCTGTACTTTTACGCAGATTCAAAGCGCAAAACTTCATAAAAAGCCCGTTAAATATTAAATAAAGCTTGGTTGTGGCGTTTACTTCTCAACCACAAAGTTTAATATTATTAAATAACGGGTAAACACACCTAAGCATCTACAGACGGTACGAACCTTTGCGCTTTAATCAAAATATCCAATAAATAAACATGGCATCCCTCACCTCTAGTCCTAAATTTGACTATCTTGAAGGAACCACCCAACCAGACAGATTTAACGGATTGGATGGCAACGACATAATTTACGCCAACAGCGGAGACGACTTTCTCGAAGGCGACCAAGGCAAAGACAAAATCTGCGGCGATCGAGGTAACGATACTATCACCGGCGGTGCAGATAATGACATCCTCTGGGGAGGCAAAGACAACGACCTAATTAATGGCGATTCCGGCAACGACATAATTTATGCGGGCGCAGGTAGCGATACCGTCAGCGGCGGCACGGGCGATGATGTATTTGCCATTGCTAAAGGCAGCGGCGGCCCAACTCTAGCTGCCGCCGACTACATCGCCGACTTCGGCAACGGCAATGACAAAATTCGATTGCTAGACGGCCTCACCTTTGAAGCTTTAAACATCCAGCAAGGCACCGGAGTCAACAGCAACAGCACCGTAATTCAAGACAAACTCACGGGCGAGTATTTAGCAGTCTTGCCGGGAGTCAACAGCAGTACAATCAGCCGCGACCAATTCACAAATCAGTTATCGGCAAACCCTGTCATCGAGTGGAACGGAGTCATGCTAAATGCAGTGCGGACAGCCAACACCGCGCCTCCCCTCGCCTCCCGCAACATGGCAATGGTTCACGCAGCCATTCACGATGCTGTTAACTCGATAAGCAAAAAATACAGCCCTTACCGGGTCAACATAGATGCACCAGCAGGCACATCAGCAGAAGCTGCAACTGCCGCAGCCGCCCACCGCGTCTTAGTCAGCGTCTACCCAGCGCAAGCAGCCACATTCAACGAAGCATACGCATCGTCTTTAGCTAAAATTACCGACAGCAAAGCCAAACAAGACGGGATTGCCCTCGGACAGCAAGTTGCCGACCAAATTATCAGTTCGCGGAGTACAGACGGCATCACGAAAGTAGTGCAGTACACCCCCAAAACCGACCCCGGTAGTTGGGTGCCGACTCCCCCTGCCCTTGCCGCCGCGCTGGCCCCACAGTGGCGGGACGTGACTCCTTTTGCCATGACTAGCGGTTCTCAGTTCCGCCCGGCCGGCCCGCCCGCCCTTGACAGCGCCAAGTACGCAGAGGAAGTTAACTACGTCAAAGAAATCGGCAAAAGTGACAGCCTCACGCGCACCCCAGACCAAACAGCAATCGCCAAATTCTGGGCCAACGGCGCTGGGACGTTTACGCCTCCGGGTCACTGGAACCAAATCGCCGAAGAAACAGCAACTCTCACCGGTCAATCCTTAGAAGATACCGCCCGCTTGTTCGCCCTGCTAAATTTTGCCCTCGCCGATGCAGCTATTAGCTGCTGGGATGCTAAGTACCAATACAATTTATGGCGGCCGGTGACAGCTATCCGCCAAGCAGACACAGACAACAATCCCAGCACGACAGCAGATGCCCAGTGGACTCCGCTGATAACTACTCCGCCGTTCCCTGAGTACACGTCGGGCCACAGTACCTTTAGCGGTGCAGCAGATGCAGTTATGACCTCTGTATTGGGTTCGGATTTTGGCTTTGCAGATAGGGGAGACAGGACTGTCAACACTTTGCGAACCTTTGAAAACTTCAGCGAAGCGGCCGACGAATCTGGTATGAGTCGCCTTTACGGAGGTATTCATTTCATGAGTGCTAACGTAAATGGTTTAAGTGTGGGTAGAAATGTGGGGAACTATGTTGTTCAGAATTTCTTAGTCTAGGAAATTAGCAGTCTCAGATAGGTTTGTAGTGAGGACTGAAGCCCTCACTACGGTTTTTAATTTATCACAAATAAACTCCTTACAACCCTCGCAATGTTGCTAATTTTATGGTGAATTTAGTAGCAAGTCTAATTGCTTATACATACCAGGCTCAAAAGCTATATATGTATGACATAGAAGCTCCTATTTACACTTTTAATTAATTCGGATTTTAGCCGTCGAACTCACCTTCAGAGACAGTCTATGTTGACCGTTTCACTCGCCCGCGTCGAACTTGCGTTATATAGCGTTTTGTAGGGCAATTCCCCGTGCTTAAACCCACGTTCCGCAGTTCTTAACATAGTCAAAAATATGTTGACGAGAAAACGTCATTCTAGGAATTTAATTGCCAACATATTCTCGATAATCAATGATTATTGAGAATCCAGGAATACTCCTTAATAAAAACTCATATTTCTATAGCAATCCTAAATCAGTTTCAATAACTGGTTCCCAGGCTCTGCCTGGGAACCGATGTCCAGAGGCTCTGCCTCGGCCCAGACTATGGAGGCAGAGCCTCCGGATATGCGTTACCAGGAAGAGCCTGGTAACGAGTATAATCATTTAGGATTGCTATACATATCAGCGTTCGGCTTGTAAAGAAAGAATTACAGCCATTTCTTACCAAAAAATCCCCAATTAATGTTAAGACCTGCGGAATGTGGGGTTAAACCTATCCATAGGATTGTTGCCTGAGTCCTAAGAATTTTATTTGAGTATTATTAAAAAAATTTGCGATTTCAGGGTTAAAACTTTTTCCCTAGTAAGATATATACCTGTTGAGCTGACCAGGAGCATCTGATTATGAGTGGTCCCAGCAATGATGGTAATTTTTTCGATCTAACTCCCAATTCTGATTACTTGAGGCTAACCCCAGGACTTTTCAATCCCTTCACCATAGGACTGCGGGCTTTAGAAGGTAATGATACTGTGATTGGTTCTGTCTATCCAGAATTGATCGATGGTGGTGGCGGTCAGAATTTCCTGTTAGGAGGTAGCGGTAACAATGCCCTATTGGGCGGGAATTTTGATGACTTCATCTCTGGCAACTTTGAGAACAATACCCTCGTTGGAGGTCAAGGAACAGACTCGCTGCACGGTAGTCAAGGCAGCGACATACTTACAGGTTCTGACGGCCAAGACAGTTCGGTTAGCAATGTGGGTGGAGACACGCTAATTGGTGGTAGTGGCAATGACTCTTTTGTACCCCAAACCGAACGAAAAGCAGCAGCAGTAGGATTAACAGACCTCGGTACCCTGAAAAATTCAATTAGGCTGAATGGCTTCGTAGGTGAAAACGACACCCAAGATAGTTACACTTTCACCACTGACACACTCAGTAGTCTCACATTGAAACTCAACGGTTTGAGTGCGAACGCTGATTTATGGATTGCGAGGGATGCTAATGGCGATGGTAGCCTGAGTCGAGAGGAATTCTTTGCCTCCCGAAATTTTGGAACTCAGTCAGAAGTAATTGAAAGTCGCTTTCTTGTACCCAGCAAATACTTTGTCTACGTTCAACAGGGTGTAGCGGGCGCTAACACCAGCTACAACCTGGATATAACTTTCAATCCAATCTTACTAAACCAAGCTATTCCTCAACTTGTTGGTCCATTCAGTAGCGGAGTCAAGGGTTCGTTAGACGGCTGGGTTAATCAAAACCAACCTGCCCAACTCTACAAATTCGATCTCCCACAGCCCAGTAACCTTCAAGTCAACTTGCGGGGAATGTCTCCAGGTACAGATGCGGATTTAGTGCTGTTTCAGGATGTCAACAAAGACAACAAGGTTAATTTTGGTGAAATTGTTGGCGCTCCTCAACAGCAAGGCAACAATCCCGAGGAAATTTCCTTTAAAGGTTTGTCAGCAGGTACTTATTTTCTCGGAGTCAATCGTTTTGTAGGCGACACGCCCTACAACCTCAGTATCTTAGCTACAACACCGACGGATAAGTTCAACAGCTTATTTGGCTACGGACTGGTGGATGCAGCAGCGGCAGTTGCGGCTGCCATTCGTAAACCGTTGGATGCTGCTAACCCGCTCACCAGTGCAGCGGTAAAAAATAACATAGGGGACTTAAACCTCATCAATGCTGCCCCAGCCTGGAAAGCAGGATACACGGGTAAAGGTGTTGTGGTTGCGGTACTGGATAGTGGCGTTGACTTGAGTCATCCCGATTTACAGAGCAATATCTGGCGGAATCCTAAAGAAATTCCGGGGAATGGTATTGATGACGATCTCAATGGAGTTAGTGATGATGTAAATGGGTGGGATTTTGTAGATGGCGATGCTACTGTCTCCCCAGATTCAAACGATCAGCGTGGGTTTCACGGAACTCACGTAGCAGGAATTATTGGGGCGAAAAGAAATGGAATTGACATCAATTCTCCCAATAACAGCTACGAAATGAATGGGGTTGCTTATGATGCTCATGTTATGCCAATTAGGGTAGGAGGTTTGAGAGGTTCGACTTCTGCTAATGTCGCTGCTGGCATTTACTATGCGGTAAACAATGGCGCAAATGTGATTAACATGAGTTTTGGCGGACTAACGGCCTCGCCGGAAGGGCGAAAAGCCCTAGAATACGCCAGACAACGCGGAGTTTTTGTGGTAATGTCAGCGGGAAATGAGCGGGACAAACTCAACCCTAGCGAACCAAATTTTCCAGCATTTTATGCTTTCGATAATTTGGGAATAGCTGTCGGAGCAGTAACAAGTTTTCCAGGCAAACAGGTAACAGTTTTTTCTAATCCTGCTGGTTCGATACCAATAAATTTTGTAGTTGCTCCGGGCCGTGAAGTCTTATCTACAATTCCGATTACGCCGGGAAACGTAGGTTATGGCTTCCTGCAGGGAACGTCTATGGCTGCTCCCTATGTTGCGGGTGTAGTTGCTCTAATGCTTCAGGCGAATCCAAAGTTAACTCCTGACCAAATTTTGGCAATTCTGACTACAACAGCGAAACCTGAAGGAATTACCCCGGAAGTTAGTTAGACATAATTAACAACTACTGGGAAATTTCTCGAACCCCTGTTTCTCCAAGAAACTGGGGTTTTGAAGATGTACATTATTTTTATGCAACTACTTACAGTCTAGTTACAGTTGAGTGAGAAATTCCGATCGCACTCTAAGTTTACCAGGGCGATCGCCTGACGGTCAAACTCACGTTACTACAAACAAGTTTTTACACTCTTCGTCCTGTTTATTCGAGCAGTTCTACAGTGCCGAGATACCCATCTACTCGGACTTTTTGACCGTCTCGCAAGCGAGTTGTAGCTTCAGAAATATTCATAACTGCGGGAATTTTGTACTCGCGAGCGATAATTGCTCCGTGAGATAGTTGGCCCCCAACTTCGGCGATAATTGCTGTTGCTCCTAATAGCAGCGGTGCCCAGCCTGCATCGGTGTAGGGGACTACTGCGATCGCATTTTCTCCTAAATCCGTACTCGCGGTGCGGCAAATCTTGACAAAGCCTTCGACACGGCCGATACTCGCGGGAATTCCCTGGATGATATTAGTTTCCGATGTTGCAAGTTCGATCGCCCTTTTCTGAGAATTTGGCAGCAAATTGCCGTAGACTACAGGGGGAATCGGACGATCGCGATCGGCTACCAGGCGATCGCGCCTTTGGCTAATTGTATCCTGAAAAGAAACACTCGCACCGCTGCGAATCCACTGCTGAATTTCCCCAAATTCCAGATAAAAAATATCCCCGCTTTCCTGAAACACCTGCATTGCCAATCCGCAAGCTTCTATCTCCAAAAAAGTCCAGCGCAGGTGAGCCAACAACCGCGCGTAAATTTCGCTAATTTCGTTTTTGACGATCGCTCTTGCCTGACATTTATCTAGTCGCCACTTCTGCCCAAAAGTCAAGCCTAACTTCCGCTTTTCGACTAAATTAGTTTCGGCTTTTTGAGCCATAGTTATTAGCAGTTTTTGGTAAATTTCCGGCTGTTCTCGCCAAGTAGGAACAGCGATATCCGTTCCCACTTCGCTCAAATATCCGTAAGTATCAAGCCACTTTTCAAACTCAGCTTGTAAAGCCGGACTTTCCGCAAATGTCTGTGCTAAATGTGCGACTGAAACAGTTTCGTCATGCTGCGAAACAGCAGCTTGCCGCAATTTCTGAGCCAACTGCTGTAAAGCTCGCACAGAAGCAATTTCAGGAGCGCTGTCATTGTCGAGCCATTCATCGGAAACGCGAAAAATTGCTTTGCGAATAGCCAGCCCGATCGGCCCTAATATATTGTAGTAAGTAATCGGTTTCAGCCACTCCTGAATTTGCTCCGCTCTCTCCAACAATTCCGTTAAATATTGATAATCGGGCATTGGGCATTGGGCATTGGGCATTAATATTTCTTCTTCCTTCTTCCTTCTTCCTTCTTCCTTCTTCCGACGGACAT
>JAICRN010000640.1 GCA_025937335.1 Microcoleus sp. TY_ISSM_2_bin.22 | reverse complement strand
TGTCACAATGCGATGAGTTCTTGTTATTTCATATTTTTCAGTGGACAGGAACTGGAAAAAGTGGAACTATCTCAGGCTCAATATGCCGCTATGACGATTAAATACAAACAGGAGTACGATATTGGGGGGGTCAAAATTTACCAGCAGCTTGTTAAAAATTTTCTCGGAAAAGCCCCGGATAAATTCTATTTAATTGGTGATAGTTTTAATAAAGAGGAAATGATTCCAGTCCTTAAAGAGGCTAACAATAATACGTTGTTGTTTTTTTACTATGTCGCCAAAACAATTCTCCTTTATTCATTTAAGGATTACGAAGGAACAGTAGTCAGCGCCAATTTATCATCAGAATATGCCAGCTACGGCGTGGGATTGATTCAGAATACCCTCTACAAATTCTACCATTCTCTGGCCCTCCTAGCACTGTATCCAAAAGCCCAACTAAAAGAGAAAGAAGAATATCTCAGTCAAGTTGCAGCCAATCAAGAAAAAATGAAGACTTGGGCATTTCATGCGCCTTGTAATTTTCAGCATAAATATGACCTCGTAGAAGCCGAAAAAGCGCGGGTGTTGGGGCAATATGAGCAAGCAGCAGAGCTTTACGATCGCACGATCGCGGGAGCTAAAGAACAAGGATATATCCAGGAAGAAGCGCTGGCAAATGAACTCGCTGCAGAGTTTTACTTCTCGTGGGGAAAAGAGGCGATCGCAGAAGTTTATCTGACAGAATCCTACCACGGATATATTCGCTGGGGCGCTACAGCTAAAGTGCAAGACTTAGAGGAGCGATATCCGCATTTATTATCAGAAAAACTAAAACGAGAAACTCCCAGTATAGAAGTCTCCCAAACCACAAGCTCCCCGACAAGCACGGGAGTTCCTCACCTAGATATTACCACAGTGATGAAAGCTTCGCAAGCCTTAGCCGGAGAAATTGTTCTCGATAAATTGCTATCGAAGCTAATGTTAATTGTTCGAGAAAATGCCGGAGCGCAAAAGGGATCTCTCATCTTAGAGAAAGATGGAGAACTATTTGTAGAAGCTACGATTACCGAGGAGAGAGATGAAGTTAATGTGTTGCAATCCATTCCCGTGTATGTAGGGGCAGATTTAGCCAACAATCTAGAAACCACACCGATAACCACCCTACAAAACCCGCCCTCTTCTAATCTACCTCTTTCGCTGATTAACTATGTAACGCGAACTCGCGAAAATTTAGTCTTAAATGATGCTTATGCCGAACCTCGATTCAACACCGATCCCTATATCGCCACCCATCAACCCAAATCCCTTTTATGCACGCCGCTCATTCATCAAGGAAAACTCGTCGGAATGCTTTATTTAGAGAATAATCTCACCCAAGGTGCTTTTACGAGCGATCGCCTGGAAATTTTACGCTTGCTTTCTTCCCAAGCAGCTATCTCGATTGAAAATGCTCGTCTCTATACTAACTTAGAAACGGCTAAAAATCAATTGCAAGACTACAGCAAAACTCTAGAAGTCAAAGTCGAAGAAAGAACCCTGGAATTAAAAGAAAAAAATGAAAATTTGCAACAAGAAATTCGCGATCGCCTCCTCGCCGAAGATGCACTGCGCTTAAGCGAAGAACGATTTCGCGCCATCTTTGAATCTACCGACGACTTCATCGCCGTGTGGGATCGAAATTATCACTGTCTCTATGCTAACCAAGCGTGGTTGGATAATATGCAGAAGCCGCGCGATCGCGTCATAGGGAAACAATTTAGCGAAATTTTAAAAGATTCTCCAGAATTGATTCCATTGTGGACGAGCCGTTTTGAGACAATCTTTAATACCTGTAAATCGCTGCATTTTGAGGATGCTACTAACGTCGGCGATATCCCTTCGTATAGCGAATCAACCGTTTCCCCCATTAAAGATTCAACCGGCAATGTCTTCGCCGTAGGCGTCGTTTACCGAGACATCACCGAACGCAAATTAGCTGAAGCCGCCTTGCGAGACTCAGAAGCGCGATTGAGACAACAAGCGATCGAACTTCAAGAAGCCTTAGACGAACTCCGACGCACCCAAATTCAATTAATTCAAAATGAAAAAATGGCCTCTCTCGGTCAATTAGTCGGTGGAGTCGCCCACGAAATCAACAACCCCGCCACCTTTATTTATGGTAACTTGTCTCACGCCCAAGAATACATTCAAAATTTGTTTAATATATTGCACCTCTATCAAAAGCACTATCCAGAACCCGACCCAGAAATTCAAGAACAAGCCGAAGAAAACGAAATTGATTTCATCGTCGAAGACTTGCCAAAACTGCTAGAATCGATGCAGATGGGAGTCAAGCGCATCCGCAGTATTGTCTTATCGCTGCGTAATTTCTCCCGTCTGGATGAAAGTGACATGAAGCGGGTAGACATTCACGAAGGCATCGAAAGTACGCTGCTAATTTTGCAAAATCGCCTTAATAAAAATGATGGAACTCCAGCTATTGAAGTCATTAAAGAATATGGCATCCTGCCCGAAATTGAGTGCTATGTGGGTCATCTCAATCAGGTTTTGATGAATATTCTCACGAATGCGATCGATGCTTTAGAAGAAGGAAAAGGGAAATTGGGAAGTCCCCAGTCCCCAATCCCTACCATTCGCATTCGCACGGAACTTATAGACAACAAACTTGCTGTCCGAATTACTGACAACGGTTCCGGCATACCTGAAGAAATCCAGCAGAATATTTTTGACCCCTTCTTCACCACTAAACCTGTTGGTAAGGGGACGGGTTTAGGATTGTCAATTAGCTATAAAATAGTGGTGGAAAAACACGGCGGAAATTTGCGCTGCATTTCGTCACCGGGGAAGGGGGCAGAATTGATCGTAGAAATTCCGCTGCGACAGCTCATTAAAACCTAACCTTCCAGGGAGCATCCCGATTTTGCAAATAGACTGCCAGCAGCTAAAATAAAGAGAATAGATCGGGGAAAAAAAATCAGCCTAACTCCCGAAGAACAATTACGGTTATCAGCTTGTACTCAAGAAATAGCGCAAATCCTCTACAGAAATACAGATTCAGCAGAAATAGCTACCCTAGAAGGGCTTGAGAAAGTAGTACGTCAACAGATGTTAGAATATTTGATCCCCAAAGTTGCCCTTTTTTTATCCAAAAAGTAACCAAAACGGTTAAAGGGCGCACGCGCACGCTCAACAGTTGTGTAGGACGGCTCTTAATTACACAAAAACAAGCAAACCGCTTGGGGGTGGAGGCTTACAGCCGTAGAAGTCCAATGCTTGAAAAATGCTGTTTTTTACTTTCTGCTTCGGAGTCGTACCAAAATGCCTCTGTTGACCTGGCTACCCTCACAGGAGTTAAGGTCAGTCATAGCAGTCAACACAGACTTGTGCA
>JAICRN010000341.1 GCA_025937335.1 Microcoleus sp. TY_ISSM_2_bin.22 | reverse complement strand
CATCCCAGTCTCCGTCAAGACAGAGTACTAGCGGCGGGCGATCGCTTAGGTATGCCGCCAGGTGCGATTGGGTCAGCAAAACTGGCGAGCGCGCATCTTGCCACCGGAAAGCTAAGCTGGCTGCTGGTAAGGCCGGGTCTAGGGGTAGGTAGGCGCCACCGGCTTTGAGGATGGCCAGCAAGCCGACGATCGCATCTAGGGATCGATCGGTGTACAGCGCTACCACAACTTCTGGCCCTACGCCCAAATTTTGCAGGTAATGGGCTAAACAATTAGCTTTTTTGTTTAACTCCTGGTAAGTTAGCTGCTGATTTTCAAAGACAATAGCAATGCGATCGGGTGTTTGTTCTGCCTGTTTTTCAAATAGTTGGTGGATGCACGAGTCCTCTGGAAATTTAGGATTGGGGATTGGGGATTGGTTAAACTCGACTAGAAGTTGGTGGCGATCGCGATCGCTCAAAATTTCTAACTCGCTAATAGCAGTTTCTGGTTCGCTAACCGTGCTTGCTAATAAAGTCTGAAATTGTCCCGCCAAGCGCGAAATATCTGCGATGTCAAACAAGTTTGAATCGTAGTGGAACTCTGCGGTTAGCGAGTCATTTTGGTGAAGGCAAGACAGTTTAACTTTGAACGGCTCCAAACAAATGTACCGCTTGTCAATAGAAAAAGATAAGTTTGCCTCAGAAAAATCTGCCTGCTGTTCCTCAAAATCAAAACAAACTGGAAAGAAGCATCCCCGAGTTTTCTCGGTTAATTCTGTTACTTGTTCCCAAGTAAAAGACTCTTGCCATTTAAAAGCTTCGCGTACCGACTCGCTAACCTGCTTCAGGTTCTCAGAGAATTTAAGTTTTTCTTCAAAATGACTGTAAACAGGTAAGTATTTGGCAAACAGACCTAAAGCTGACTCCAACTGTTCATAACTCCTGCCGTCGCAATATGTGCCAACAACAATATCTGAGTTGCCAGTGAGCCGCCACAGTAGAACTAGCCAGCAAGTCAGAATAAATACAGAAGTTGAACAGTTATATTTTTGAGCGATATTTTCAATTTTAGCTACAACTTGAGTGTCGAGTTTGACTGCAACAAAATTTGGTTTAAATTCTACCGTTACCTCATTTTTTTTCTCCCTTGGTAATGATAAATTTACCAAATTTAAAATATTATTTTTGCGCCAATACTCTTTACCTATTTCAGCATCTGCTCCTTCAAAAAGTTCATTTTGCCATTCGGCAATATCTGCATACTGCAAGGGTTGGTCAGATAATTCTTTGCCCTGCAAATTGGAGGCATAAAAACGGCTGATTTCATGCACAAAATTCTTGACAGTAACCCGATCTGCAACCAAAGCAGGCATCCCAACCAGCAAAAAGTGCAAATCTTGGGAAATAACAACCAGACAAATATCTAAAACATGACCGCATTCTAAGTCAAAAACGCGATTACTCACTTCAGCAAAAAGTGTCTCTATTTGAGCTGCTTGTGCTTCAGAATCTCTACCGCTTAAGTTGTGGCAAACAATCGCCGGCCCACTGCGATCGTTAATGATTTGCAGCGGCAGCGCCATTCCCTGTAAACATTGAAAGTTCGTGCGAAGAATTTCATAGTTACTGACCAGGTTTTGCAAAGCTGTTTCTAATACTTTTAGATTTAGATTGCCTGCAATTTTAACAGCGAAAGTAGCGCGATAAGGTTGGTTGGATGCAGATTGTTGCAACATCCAAAGGCGCTTCTGCTGAGGTGAAATCCGAAATCCTTCTAAAGACTGTTCTTGCATATTTTTTACTCCATCGATCGGGTTTTATTTTATTGATTTATAAAAGGTTCTGCCATGCCAACTACAACCTTCCGCAAGCCGGAAAAGGGCATCCGCCCGTGGGCAGTCAGCATATTATCTAGCATTAATACATCTCCCTCTTGCCAAGGAAAGATAACTGCTTCCTGCTGATACAATTCCCGAATTTCATCTAACACAGACTTTTCAATCTCAGACCCATCACCGTAATACGCATTGCGCGGCAAATATTCCTCTGGAAGGGCTGAAAGCAGTATTTGACTTGTCTCCTGTTCTAAACTCGATACGTGGAATAAATGAGCTTGATTGAACCACACTTTTTCACCTGTTTTAGGATGTGTAGCAACAGCTTGACAGACTTGGCGAGTTCTCAAATAATTGTTATCTTTCCACTCAAATTCAATGCCAGCTTTTCGGCAATAATTTTCTACTTCTAATTTGTTGTCTGTCTGAAAAACATTTTGCCATGTTAAGTCGAGTTGAGTGTCATAGTTTCGGACATACATAACCTGCTTTTGTATGAACTTTTCTTTGATTTTTGGATTGAGGCGCTGAAAAATTTTCCTGCTGTCGGCAATAGGCGTTTCTCCACCTGTTTCTGCTGACTTAACGCTGAAAAATCCTATCTTCATCGGCCAACTGCGAGAGTAGGCCATTTCGTTGTGCAAAGGAATAGATTGATCTGCTGGATATTCAGTTGAGGTATAGATTTTGCCACTCACTTGACTGCGTGGCGTTGAACGATAGGAATAGTCTAGTAATTCGCCAGAAATGGCCCTGACTAACTGCTCAAATTCGGTTATTTCTCTGATGTCGAAATTCCGAAACAAAATACCGCCGTTTTGACACAGCCATTTCTCGATTTTTTCTCGATTATTGGCAGCCCAATCGACTAATTTTATACCTTCTACGGCGGGTTGAACTACTAAAGGCAGTGGCTGTTCTGCTTGAAGTAAATCAGTTTTAACTAGCTTGGCATCCGAGAGCTTAACTGCTTTACGCCTAATAGTTGTTAGCTGGTTGCTATTTGTTAGTTTTGACTCTACATTGCTCATATTTTTGCTGTTTAACTGATTTCTTGAATAGTGTTTGTAACTACCTTGCGCTGGATATTGCCGAGCTTTTGGCGGCGTGCTTCCTGAAACTCTTTTTCTTTAGACAACTGCTGTTGTTTTTCGGCGATCGCCAATGTTTCTGCTAGTACATTTAACTGAATTCCTGGCTGTTCAACAACTTGATTGAGTAGAAGTTGAAAGAGCTCTGCCATTCGGGCGATCGTCGCTGCTTCAAACAAGTCTGTTTTGTATTCAAAAAATCCTTTAATTCCCTCCGGTGTTTCCGTTAAATCAAGCTTTAAATCGTTGCGAGCTTCCCCAATATCGAGTTCTGAGAGAGTCAAAGTCACGCCCGGAAGTTTGAGGGCTGGAACGGGTGAATTTTGGAGAACAAACCAGACTGGAAACAAGAGAGGATGACCGAGATTTCGCTCTGGCTGCATTTCTTGCACTAGCTTTTCAAAGGGTAAATCTTGGTGAGCGTAAGCGCCTAAACACAACTCTCGCACCCGCTGCAAAATTTCCCGAAAAGTCGGATTACCTGATAAATTAGTCCGCAAAACCAGCGTATTCACTAAAAATCCAATTAAACCTTCTGTTTCAGCTCGATTCCGATTGGCAATGGGGGAACCGACTACAATATCTTCTTGACCTTTATAGCGGAAAAGCAGGGCTTTAAAAGCCGCTAATAAAGTCATAAACAGCGTCACACCTTCTTGCTGCGAGAGTGTTTTAAGTGCCTCAGTTAAAGCTGGAGATAGTGCTAATAATTGTTTGGCACTGCGTGTTGTTTGGTTAGCAGAGCGCGGTCGATCTGTCGGTAATTCTAGGATGGGGGGAGTGCTGCCTAATTGCTGCTTCCAGTAAGCTAGTTGTGTTTCTAAAATTTCTCCTTGCAACCACTGTCGCTGCCAAATTGCAAAATCGGCATATTGGATGGGAAGTTCTGGCAGGGGGGACGGTTGATTTTGAGAAAAAGCACTGTAAAGGGCTGCAATTTCTCGGATCAATACTCCGGCCGACCAACCATCTGAAATAATGTGATGGATGACGAACAGCAGCAGGTGTTCTTGGTCGCCTAATTGTAATAACTTCGCTCGCATTAAGGGGCCAGCAGCTAAGTCAAAAAGCTGTTGGCACTCCTCAGTTACTAAGCGCTGAACTTCGCGATCGCGCGCAGTTTCTGGCAACTGTCGCAGGTTCACTACAGGTAGCTTCATTGCTAGCGCTGGGGCGATGTCTTGAACTGGTTTCCCATCCACTATTTTGAAAGTAGTACGCAGGATTTCGTGGCGGCGCACGATCTCGTTGAATGTTTGCTCCAAAGCAGTTGCGTCGATCGCACCTGTGAGGCGCACAGATACGGGTATGTTGTAACAAACGCTGTCGGGATCTAACTGGTGAAGAAACCACAGTCGCTGCTGGGCAAAGGACACTGGTGCCGGGCCAGCGTTGGAACGGCGAGGAATACTTTGCAACGAGTGCGTTTCTATTTTAAATTTACCGCTCAACCGCTGTTGGAGAAGGGCTTTTTTTGCTGGTGAAAGCTGAGATTGTCGATGCAAAATTTCTTCTTTTTTACTATTCATGATGCCGTTTTCTAGTGATGTTATATGAAAGAAAAGTTACGAAAAAAATGCTGTTTTTCAGTCAATTACCTGTACTTTCATATAGTCAGGCGGGGGTTGAATCCGCATGAGATTATTTTCCAAAATCACCAAATCGCCTCTCTTCTCAATTTCCTTAAAACCCGCAAACTTATAAGTGATATACATCATGCGATTTCTCTCAGTTGAAACAAAGTCGGCCAACAAGCGCACGTTTCGATCTTTAGCAAGGCTCGTAATATAATTAAGCAAGACTGCGCCTACACCTCTGGACATTACGCGACAAGACATTAGCAATAGTTTTAGCGTCCACACACTCTCATCGCATTCCACAAGTGCTAACCCGATTTTTCCATAACTTCCATATTTATCATCCAAGCCTGCAATTAGCAGTTTGTGCTGGTTGGAGAGCCGAAATTGATTGAGTTCGCTGTAAGAGTAGGTGTAACCAGTGGCATTCAGTTGATTAGTCCGTACTGTTAATTCTTCGGCTCGCTGCAAATCCTCTTCTTTGGCATAGGAAATAGTCAAAGTCATGTTGAGTGTGGCTAAAAACTCTTCTTGAGCTCCAACAAATTCTTTCTCGGCATTTTGGCGTTCTATATCATTAATATACATTAGCCTTCTCAGTTGTGAATCTTCTGTAATAAAACGGGGATTCATTTCCGGCATATCTAGCACGCCGTCTAGTTTGGCTGCATCAATACATAACACTTCTGGCAGTGAAAAGTTGACTTCTTCTAGCTCAAATTGCTGATCGTCAATAAAGGCGATCGCGTCGAGACTGATATTGATCGATTTAGCGATTTCCTTAATTGAAGCAGCCTTGGAGTTCCAGTTGATTTGGGGATACAAAAAATACTCGTCTAATCCCATCTCGCGCAGTTTTGCCATTGCTAAACTGCGTTCATTCTTGCTAGCAATAGATTGTAAAATGCCTCGACTGTCTAAGGTGGTGATGATGCGGGCTGCATGGCTGTGCAGGGAAATTTGGTCATTTTCTAAGAGTATGCCATTCCACAGGGTATTATCCAGATCCCAAACTACACATTTGATAGTTTTTTGCTCTTGTTCTTGGCTCTTTATTCGTTCGGTTGTTAGGTCGATCATAGCTTTATGTTCTTACCGCTAAGTTTTGCTGCGTAACGTTGCGTTCTGGTAATACTCCGTACTCTTGATAACCAGATTCAGCGATGGTAATTTGTTGAATTTGGGTACTGCCTTCAATAATTTCCATAATTTTTGCGTCTCGGAAATACCGTTCCACAGGGTAGTCGCTACTGCAACCGTTACCCCCGTGAATCTGTACGGCATCGCTTGCTACTTTAACTGCCATTGTGGATGCAAAGTATTTAGCAATTGAAGTTTCCGAAATCGATCGCGGATCGCCGATTTCTTGGAGATAGCCGGCTTGATAGCATAGCAATCTGGCTGCTTTCACGTTAACGATCGCTTCGGAAATCATTTGTCTAATTATCTGGTGTTCTTTCAGATAAACGCCAAATTGCTGGCGTTGGCTGGTGTACTGAAGGCAAGCTTCTAAACAAGCTTGACCGATGCCTACGCAGCCCCACGCTACGCTGTACCTGCCGCGATCTAAGGCCGAGGAAGCGACATGAGAGAAACCAAAACCCTGCCGGCAAACGAGATTTTCCTGGGGAATTTGGCAGTTATCCAGGTGAAGTTCTGCTAGCATGGAAGCTCTCGTTCCCAAGATTCCCACAATGGGTTTTATGGAGAGTCCCGGTCTATTTTTTTCAACCAAAAAAGCAGTAGCTTTTCCTTCACACTGGGTGAAAACTAAGAATAAATCCGCAATTTGTCCGTAAGTTATCCATTTTTTTTTCCCATTTAATAT
>JAICRN010000644.1 GCA_025937335.1 Microcoleus sp. TY_ISSM_2_bin.22 | reverse complement strand
TTCAAATGCTTCGGGTGCAGAACATCCCCATTCACTCTGTTTAACTCCTGCTACATCTCCCGGCAAATTTGAGGAACTAGAGGAGGTATAGGCGTAACTGCTCCAATTAATGTAAGCTTTTGCTAAATCGCTGTCGTCTGTCCAGTTTTGAGCTTCAATTATGCCTTGAAGTCCTGCGCCGTAAGCACCCGGTTTTGAGCCAAAGACTCGAAATTGCGATCGCCCTTGCGCCTCTTCCTGGCTCAAACCTGTAGATTCCCAATAC
The DNA here is from genome assembly GCA_025937335.1 of Microcoleus sp. TY_ISSM_2_bin.22. GTDB lineage: Bacteria > Cyanobacteriota > Cyanobacteriia > Cyanobacteriales > Microcoleaceae > Microcoleus. Next base: position 3,087 of record JAICRN010000644.1, on the reverse strand, counting down.
AGAATCTCGGCTTTTACTTGTGCAGCTAAAGGGTTGTTTTCAGCCGATTCGTCTAAATCTGCCACAGCTTTTACCGCACTGTCAAACAAATCAATTAAATTAAAAAAAGCATCGCGGAAAAAGCCAGAAATTCGCAAAGTAACATCAACGCGCGGCCGCCCTAACACTGAAACTGGCAAGATTTCAAAATCTACAACCCGGCGCGAAGGGCCATCCCAAACTGGTTGAACTCCTATCAGCGCCAAGGCTTCGGCGATGTCATCTCCCCCCGTCCGCATGGTGGATGTTCCCCACACTGACAAACCCAAAGTTTTCGGATATTCGCCGTTTTCTTGGGTGTATCTTTCGATTAAAGTTTCAGCAGCAACTCTGCCAACTCTCCAGGCGGTTTCTGTGGGAATGGCGCGGATATCTACTGAGTAAAAATTGCGACCGGTGGGCAATACATCGGGTCTGCCGCGAGTGGGCGCGCCGGATGCGCCGCTTGGTATGTGCCGCCCATCTAGTCCGCGCAAAAGGTTGGTAATTTCTTGGTTTGTTTGGAGGAGTGAAGGTAAAATATAGTTATTTATCCAGTCTAATTCTTGTTGGGTGGATTCTCCGATTTGGATATTTTTAACCGTAGATGAACGCGGATGAACGCGGATGTTTTCGATTAAGCTATCTACTAATTCAGCGGCTTTTTCTTCGAGTTCTGCTGTTAAATCCCCTGCTGTGCGGTGCTGAATTATCGACGTTGGATCGCAGGTTAAGGGGTCGAAATCGTAGCCTGAGTCTTCTGCTAGGGCGCGGGTTAAGCCCGATCGCCCGTTGGTGGGATGGCGGGCGATCGCAATTATCAAATCTCTCAACTGTCTACCTTCGGGACACTGCCCGAAAATGTGCAATCCGTCGCGAATTTGGGATTCTTTTAGTTCGCAAAGATAGCCATCTGTGCGGGTGATAAATTCTGTAAATTCCGATTTATTTAGTTGTATTCCTAAGTCTTTATCTAAGTTTTCTTTGTTGGTGAGGGCGAGAATGCGATCGCGAATCATGGGCAATCTGGACGGATCTAAACTTTGGGCTTCGCAATACTCGTCAATTAAGGTTTCCAACTGCTGCAAAGGCCCGTAGAGTTCGGCGCGAGTCATCGGCGGTGTCAGGTGGTCGATAATCACAGCTTGCGATCGTCTTTTTGCTTGGGAACCTTCCCCCGGATCGTTGACAATGAAGGGATAAAAATTCGGCATCGCGCCTAATGCCACTTCTGGATAACATTTGTTAGATAAGGCTATACTTTTACCGGGAAGCCATTCTAAATTGCCGTGTTTTCCGGCATGAATTATAGCGTCAATTCCCAACTTTTCTCGCAGCCAATAATAGTAAGCTAGATAATTGTGAGTGGGTTCTAAGTCTGGGGCGTGATAATTTAATGCGGGGTCAAGTTCATATCCGCGCGAGGGTTGAATTCCTACAAATACATTACCGAACTGAATCCCCGGAATCGGAAAGTAGGGACACGGCATTGCCGTGTCCCTACCTTGTGTATAACCTTCGGCCAAGCCCCATCTTTTACAAATCCCCTCTTGCACTTGCTGCGGCAAACTAGCAAAATATTCTTCATATTCTGCCAAATCCAAAGATTGATGAACAGGCCGCAATTCGCGTCCTTCCGGGTCATTTGTTACGCCAGAAGTTAACAGTTCAATTAACTCTTTGCCGCTAGCGGGGATGTTTTCAATTTGATAGCCAGCTTGCTGCATAGCTTTGAGGATTTCCACACAGCTAGCGGGCGTATCTAAGCCGACACCGTTGGCTAAGCGGGCGTTGCGGGTGGGATAATTTGCGAGAATTATGGCAATGCGTCTGTTGGCGGTGGGAGTTTGTTTGAGTCGCACCCAATTTGCGGTTAAATCTGCTACAAATGAAATGCGATCGCCCGCTGCTACATAGCCTACTACATCTGTTTCTAATTCGCTGTTCCAAGTCTGTACCGCTTTAAAAGAAACAGCCCTAGTAATGATTTTTCCGTCTACTTCCGGCAATGCTACATTCATCGCCACATCCCGGGGCGAAAGTCCCTGAAGTTCCGTTTCCCACTGTTCCAAACCGCCACCGCTGAAGATTGCTTGCAATACGGGAACGTCTAAGGATTTTAAGCTGTTTTGTTCCGGTTCTTGACTGCTGAAACCCGAGACTGCAAAACTTGTGGTGTTGAGCAATAATTGAATTGGTTCTGATTCTTTGGGCTGGAAATATTCCAGCAATTCTATTTGCAAATCCGGTTCCCGCAGAGAAGACACAAAGACGGGAACTGGTACTAAGTTTCGCTCTGCGAGAGCTTGACAAAGTGAATCTATTGGTGCTAAGTTTCCTGATAAGTAATGAGCGCGATAAAATAAAATTCCGACTTTAGATTTAGAAGTAATGTCGCCATGCCCGCAATATGACGATGAGTCAATTGGCTTTTTCCAATCGTAAATTCCGACGCGGGAAACTGTTTGAGGTAGGGGTGGATTGTAAGCAGTTTTCAGGCAAGTATCGGCGGCAAATTTGAGTGCGTTAACAAAGTTTTGGACTCCGCCTTCTGTGAAATAGCGCCACAGTTGATTGACTGCTGATAGCGATACATTGGAATGGCTGATTAAATCTGGATCGGGACTGTCTTCTCCCGGCATTACAATCAGTGATGCGTTAGTTTTCTGCACCGTTTCCCGCAGGATTTCTAACCCGTAAGACCAATAAGAACGCCCGCCTAAAAGTCTTAATATTATGACCTCGGCGCGTTCTAAAACTTCCTCGGCATAAGTATCAATTGTTAGTTGTTGCTGCAACTGAAGCAGGTTTACTGCGCGCACTTGGGGAAATTTTGCCGGCATTTTAGATGCGGCGGCTGCGATAGTTTGAATGTCGGTGTCAGCAGCACTAATAAATACTATTGGTGCGGGGGTTTGCTGAATAAAAATTACTCCTTCTGCTTGAGGGTTCCAACCTCCCGGTGTGGCGGCTATTTTGTGCATTAATTTTTTTTATGTTAATAAATAGTGAGAGGAAGTGCGATCGCCTTTACTATAACATGACTTATACATAAATAGAGGCTAGGGC
>JAICRN010000049.1 GCA_025937335.1 Microcoleus sp. TY_ISSM_2_bin.22 | reverse complement strand
TGTGTAACGGATGTCAGGAAGAAGGAAGTTCGGCGATTATGTAACGGATGTAACGGATGTCAGCAAAAAGGAACAAGGAAGAGGGTTTTAACTTATAACTTTCGAGTCCCAATTACCAATTTTCCATTGCCAATTTTCACTTTTCAATTTCCAATTTCCAAGTCCCAATTAACAGCTATCAAATTGTAGGAGTTACAGTAATGACAGCAACACCAACGAATCACCTGTTAGAAATCAAAGAAATTGGCCAAAGTATCTGGATGGACAATTTGACTCGCGATCTGATCGAGTCCGGCGAACTCAAACAGATGATTGAAAGTAGGGGACTGCGCGGGATTACATCTAATCCGGCTATTTTTGAGAAAGCGATCGCGGGTAATGTGATTTACGACGCGGATATCGAAGCTGGCATCCGGGCGGGCAAATCTGTAATGGAAATTTACGAATCTCTGGTATTTGAAGATATCCGCAACGCTTGCGACATCTTCGCCCCAGTTTACGCAGAGTCGAATGGTTTGGACGGTTACATTAGCATTGAAGTGCCACCGACGATCGCCAACGACACAGAAAGCACGATTAGCGAAGCCATGCGCTACTATCACGAGATCGGCAAAGAAAACGTGATGATTAAGATTCCGGGAACCGCTCAAGGTTTGCCCGCAGTCGAGCGAGTCATCAGCGAAGGCATTAACGTTAACGTGACTTTGCTGTTCTCGGTTGACAGCTACGTCGAAACCTTCTGGGCTTACATTCGCGGTTTGGAAGCGCGGGTGGCTAAAGGTTTGGATGTGAGCAATATTGCTTCTGTTGCCAGTTTCTTCTTGAGCCGGATCGACATCAATGTCGATGGCAAGATTGACGAGAAACTCAAAAATGTCACAGATATTTCCACAAAAGCTAAACTGGAAGCAGTGAAGGGGAAAATTGCGATCGCCAATGCGAAGGTAGCTTACCAGAAGTATAAAGAGATCGTAGCGAGCGATCGCTGGCAAGCTTTAGCAGCCAAGGGAGCGAAAGTGCAGCGCTTGCTGTGGGCTTCCACCAGCACCAAAAACCCCAACTACAGCGATGTCATGTATGTCGATGAACTAATCGGCCCCGATACCGTTAACACTTTGCCGCCGAACACTGTTGAAGCTTGTTTCGACCACTGCGATGTCGCACCCCGGATTGAGAACAACGTTGCAGAAGCTTACACGCTGATCGAAAGTCTCAAAGATCCCGACATCGACATCAACTTGGACAAAGTGATGGCAGACTTGCTCCTCGACGGGATCGAGAAATTCGTCAATCCGTTCCAATCCCTGATGGATTCCTTGCAAGAGAAAGTCCAGAAGTTGTCACCCGTCGCTTAGGCAGATATCTGTATCCTGAAAGGCAGAAGCATTTAGGAATCAGAATAGATAATTATTTGGGTTCTTAAATGCTGAGTTTTAAATTTTCTCTAGGAATTTTGAGGTTAATTGGTCTCATAGTTCCTAGAGAGCAAAATCATCTGCCTCCTCTAGCAGTATGAAGAACCGATTAACTCTCCGACCCAGGAACTAGCAGAAATGACCGCAAACTATCACGGTGTCTTGGCAGAGTTAACAGCACTAGAACAAGGAAAATAAATAATGGTAACGCTACTTGAAAATCCACTGCGGGTCGGTTTGCGAAAAGAACGGATGCCGGAACCGCAAATTCTGGTAATCTTTGGAGCTTCGGGAGACCTAACTCAGCGCAAACTCGTACCAGCAATTTATCAGATGAGGCGCGATCGGCGTTTGCCGCCGGAAGTTACAGTGGTAGGTGTGGCCCGCCGCCCTTGGAGTCACGATTACTTCCGAGAGCAAATGCGGGAAGGGATCGAAGAATTTGGCGGCGGCATTGGCAATGAAGAATTATGGAAAGATTTCGCTAAAGGTTTGTACTACTGTCCGGGCGACATTGACAACCCCGAAAGCTATGAAAAACTCAAAGCTTTCTTAGCGGAACTCGACGAAGAAAGGAGAACTCGCGGCAATCACATATTTTATCTATCAGTTTCCCCGAACTTTTTCCCCGAAGCAATTAGGCAACTGGGCGCGGCTCAAATGCTGACCGATCCGGCAAAACACCGCTTGGTAATTGAAAAACCCTTCGGCCGCGACTTGAGTTCGGCAAAAGCTCTCAACCGAGTCGTGCAGAAGGTTTGCCAAGAACAGCAAGTTTACCGGATCGACCACTATTTGGGTAAAGAAACGGTTCAGAATTTAATGGTATTTCGGTTTGCTAACGCGATTTTTGAACCGCTGTGGAACCGGCAATTTGTCGATCACGTACAAATTACAGTTGCAGAAACAGTAGGCGTAGAAGACCGGGCCGGTTACTACGAATCCTCTGGGGCGTTGCGGGATATGCTGCAAAACCACTTGATGCAGATTTTCTGTCTGACGGCGATGGAACCGCCGAACTCGCTCGACGCTGACAGCATCCGCACCGAAAAGATGAAAGTTCTGCAAGCAACTCGCTTGGCAGATTTGAATAACTTGGACTTCTCGGCGATTAGGGGTCAATATTCCGCGGGTTGGATGAAGGGCAAACAGGTGCCGGGGTATCACGAAGAACCGGGCGTTGCTCCCAACTCGACAACGCCGACTTTTGTGGCGATGAAGTTTACTATCGACAACTGGCGCTGGCAGGGAGTGCCTTTTTATCTGCGAACCGGCAAGCGGTTGCCGAAAAAAGTCAGCGAAATAGCGATTCAGTTTCGCGAAGTGCCCCTGATGATTTTTCAGTCGGCGGCCCAACAAACTACCCCCAACGTTTTGACTATGCGCGTGCATCCCAACGAGGGGATTTCGCTGAGGTTTGAGGCGAAAATGCCGGGGCCGGATTTGCGGACGCGGACGGTGGATATGGATTTCAGTTACGGTTCTTCTTTTGGGGTGACATCATCGGATGCTTACGATCGACTGTTAATTGACTGTATGCTGGGCGACCAAACTTTGTTTACCCGTTCTGATGAAGTGGAAGAAGCTTGGCGGGTGGTAACGCCGGCGCTGATGGCTTGGGAATCGTCCAACGAACAGGATTTGGTTCCTAAATACGAAGCGGGTACTTGGGAACCGGCGGAAGCAGAACTGCTAATTAACAGAGACGGCCGCAAGTGGCGCAGACTTTAAAAGTCAGTCGATTGTAGATTTTAGATTTTAGATTTTAGGTTTACTGCACAGATGAATCTGAGAGCTGAAACTAGGGTCGAAAATTTTGGGATCTCCAGGACTACTGAACTAATGACCAATGACTGATGACTAAAAACTGACACAGGAGAAAAGATTTATGACGATGACACCGATGAAAGCTCCGCCTCTGGTTTCGCTGCAAAATCCTAAAGATGTGTCGCTCGACCAAATAGAGGCCGAATTGAGTCAAATTTGGGAAAGTTACAGAGAATCTGGTTCAAAGGGCGATGTTTCGATCGCTAGTAGGGCAACAACTTTTACTTTTGTAGTCTACGAACCGGAAGAGACTCAGCGGTTATTGGCGGATCTCGGGTTTTACGACGGGCCGGTGGACGGTATTACCGGGCCGATGACGGCATCTAGCATCAGGGCGGCTCAAAAAGCTTACGGGCTGCCGAGAACAGGCAAAGCTAACGCTGAATTGCTGGCGACTTTGCGGGAAGAAGTGGCTCGCAAAAATTCCAAAGGCGAAGAGATGGGATCTAGTGGCTTGGGTTCCGGCGGTTCGGGGGTGGCTGACGCGATTGTGGCTGCCAATCCCTGCCGGATTATTGCTCTGTGCCCGACGGCGGGGGAAGATACGGGGGTGCAGGCTCAAGTGGCTGCTTATTGTCCGGTTCACCAGCGCACCACTGGCAATCTGATCTGCTGCGAGTACATTACGCTGCGGGGTACGGAAGCTGCTTTGGAACGGGTGAGCGGCATCGTGACGGCGTTGACTATCGCTGATTTGCCGACGCTGCTGTGGTGGAAAGCGAATCCTGATGCCGATCGAGGTTTGTTCCAGCGGCTGGCGGCAATTAGCAGTTCTGTGATTGTTGACTCTAGCAGCTTTGCCGAGTGTGAAGCTGAATTGCTGTTGATGCAAAGTCTGATCGAGCAGGGAATTCCGATCGCGGATCTGAATTGGCGCCGGCTGGCCGCGTGGCAGGAGTTGGCTGCTGAGGCTTTTGACGCCCCGGAACGCCGCGCTGCGATTCGGGAAATCGATCGGGTGACGATCGATTACGAACAGGACAATTCTACTCAAGCGCTGATGTATTTGGGCTGGCTGGCGAGCCGGCTTCAGTGGCGTCCTGTTGCTTTCAAACAGGAAGAGGGCGATTACCAAATCAAGCGAATTAAATTCGCGGGGCCGGACGAACGGGTTGTAGAAGCGGAGTTGGCTGCTATTCCTACTGCTGATACGGGCGATGTCCCGGGCGATTTGATTGCTCTGCGTTTGAGTTCTACGAACGAGAAGGCTGACTGCGGTACGGTTCTGTGTTCGGAAGTGGGCGGCTGTATGCGGATGGAAACGAAGGGCGGCGCTCAAACCGATCGGTTTAACCAGGTGAGTCCTCTGTTCGATCAGGTGACGGAACAGTTGCTGGGCCAACACTTGCAGAGTTGGGGCCGGGACGTGCTTTACGAAGAAAGTTTGGCAGTGACGGCTCAAATGCTGAAGTTGGCTAAGCGGTAAAAAGAAGTTCGGCAACAGATTGTGTAGCGGATGTAACGGATGTAACGGATGGATGGAATCAGGAGAAAGGAGAAAAAAATAAGTAAGACGGATTGAGTTAACATTCAGTGGGGCAGGCAATGTCTGCCCTACTTTTATTCTTCTCTTTTCTTCCTTCGCGCTCTTCGCGTCTTCGCGGTTCGCTAAATAGTTATTATTTGAGCGGTTCGAGAGCAATACTCATAACTTTATCAACTGTCTGTTTTTATGAGGAAAAATTGCATAAATCTTGGATTGATACAGAAACCGCAGATGCAAGGCAGATTAACAGCGATAAACGCAGATAATTTCCTGATTGGAAAGCGACTTGGGCAATCTTATCTATTATTTATTTTAACTAACTATAACTATGACTTTAGTAATTGCTGGCGAACGCAGCGGTGCGGGAAAGACGACTGTAACTATCGCCCTTTTAGCTTATTTAATCCGCCGCGGCTTGAATGTTCAGTCTTTTAAGGTAGGCCCGGATTACATTGACCCGATGTTTCATGCTTTTATTACTGGTCGCCCCTGTCGGAATTTAGACCCGGTATTAACGTCTGAATCTTATGTAAAAAAGTGTTTTTCTTGTCATATTCAAGATGTCGATTATGCCTTAGTTGAAGGGGTAATGGGGCTATTTGATGGGGTTTCTCGGAAGAAAGAAGAAGAAAGTTCGGCAACGGATTTCGTAACGGATGTAACGGATAAAATTTCGGCAACGATTGTACGAGATGTAAAGGTTTTAACGGATTTAACGGATTTAAGGAAGCCAGAAGGAAAACAACACTATTCTATTTCCTTTGCTTCTACGGCTCATGTTGCTTATTTGCTTAATTTGCCGGTATTGTTTGTGATAGATTGCAGCAGGCTGTCTGGTTCTGTGGCTGCGATCGCCCACGGTTTTCGTTCTTTTAACCCTGACCTTAAATTCGCTGGTTTGGTGCTGAATCGGGTGGCGAGCGATCGACATTTGGAACTGCTTAAAGATGCTCTCAAACCGCTCAATTTACCTATTTTAGGCGTTTTGCGTAGGGATGAGGCTGTTACTATTCCCGATCGACATTTGGGTTTGATTCCTGCTGAGGAGTTGCCGAATCTTCATGCTGCGATCGATAAGTTGGCTGATTTGGCTGCTGTTAGTTTTGACTGGGAGCAACTTTTGCCTTTGTTGAGTGCAACTCGAAATGAGGGGGATGAGGGGTCAGAGCAACTTTTGGGTAGGCACGGTCTCCCTTCCAGAATTATAACTAAAAAAAATGATGTTGTCAACAGTTTGGGAAAACAATTTGCAGTGAGGATTGCAGTTGCGCGCGATCGGGCTTTTAATTTTTACTATCAGGACAATCTTGATTTGTTGGAAGAGTTGGGTGCGGAGTTGGTATTTTGGAGTCCCCTTGATGACTCGGTTTTTCCTGACAATGTGCAAGGGTTATATTTTGGTGGTGGTTTTCCCGAAGTGTTTGCTCAAAAATTGAGCGGTAACGTTTTAATTCGGGATGCGGTAAGAAGTGCGATTTTTTCGGGAATGCCGACTTATGCGGAGTGCGGCGGTTTGATGTATTTGTGCGATTCTATTGTAGACTTCGATGGCAATTCTTGGCCAGGGGTGGGAGTGTTGAAAACTGCTGCTGCGATGGGAAAGCGTTTGACGCTGGGATACCGAGAAGCTGTGGCGGTGAGGGATAGTTCGGTGTTAACTGCTCTTGATGAGGTTTGGGGACATGAGTTTCATCGATCGCATTTAACTGTGGAACCGAGTAATCCAGTTTATCACAGTTGGAGGTATGGCAAGCGGGGAGAGGTTGAGGCGGTTGCTGAGGGTTGGGGAGTTTGTCAGGTGCACGCTTCTTATTTGCATTTGCATTGGGGTGCTCGGCCTGATATTCCGGCTCGTTTTTTGCAGCAGTGTGCTGATTTTGATTGTAAGGGTGTTTTGGGCGATCGGACTTAATTAATATTTTTTTTAACGAACCGCGAAGACGCTAAGGGCGCTAAGGAAGAGGAGGAAGTAGAGGAAGGGGATGATGGTTTATGTCTGTAGCGATTTGGCAGTAAATTAATTAAATTTATTCTCGGACAAATCGAAAAGCCTATTCCTGGCTGTGCTCTGTGTAGAAATCAATTGGTCTTACTATTTATATTAGAATGTTCATGACGGATCAAGCTAGGGATGTTGGGCTTTATGAGCGAATCAATTTCGACTAAGCAGTTATCCGCACAATGGGTGACACCGGAGAATTTTCGGAGTTACGGTCAAGTTATCTTTGCGGCTGTTGATGGCAAGTCTTTCGATGCTGAGGATGCTCAGTTAAACTTGCAAAATGGTATTCCTAGATTTTACATTATGCGGCTGCACAATAAAGGTCGCAAGTTTGGCAAAATTACGAGGCACGTTCAATGTACTCAGTGTTTGGGTTCTCTGGATGGGAAGGATTGGTTGATGGCGGTTGCGCCTCCTGGGGATAGCTATAAACCGAGTTTAGAGGATATGGCTGCTTTTCGGATTCCGGGCAATTGTTTTATTAAGTTAGATATGGGGACTTGGCACGCTGGGCCGTATTTTGATGCGGATTTTGTTGATTTTTACAATCTGGAATTGAGCAATACTAATGTGGTTGACCATTTTACCTTTGATTTGGTGAAAAATCACAATCTGGAGTTTGAGATTGTCTGATGTTGGCGATTTTTAGTTGCGCTTTCTTCGCGGTGATTCTCGTTATAGCTTGCTTTTGTGAGTAATATTTTTTAACCGCAGAGGGCGCAGAGGACGCAGAGAAGGAAAAGGAGGGGGTTCGCAAGTGATTGGGGAATTCTTTTGGCATTACTAGGCTGAATCGCCACTAGGAAGATAGAGCTTACAAGTGTTAAAATAAGTGCATTTGTCATTTATGAGCAAAAGTATAGCAGGGTTCTGCGCGATCTCGTTGTTGATTGTGTTGGACGCTGAGGATTGTTATGATGCAATTAGGAGGCGCGCTGCGGTTCGGTATGTGATTGCGCGGGGTAAGTTGCTGGCGGAAACTTCACCTGCTAAAATTAGTTTTTATGGTATTTGACAAACAATATTTGAAGCTGTTAAATTGTGAATCAAGGTGCTATTCCCGATGAGAGTCCGAGAAATTTGCAGGAGCAATTGCTCCTGCAAGATGCTAAGGCTGGTAATTGCATAGTAATTCATTGCGGTACAGATAGATTGTTGGGGGATGCACCGAGACTTATTGCTGTTTATGGAGGAAATTCTGAGGATTGGGATAAAATGACAAGTATTGAGGCGTTTGAAATTAATGGATATTCTGTACAAGTCCATTGGTTTCGGAACAGTCAGACTCTTCAAGATGTGGAGTTTAAGTTCAAGCGACAGTATCCCAAAACAGCCCCTAAAAATCTGTAGGTAATCAAGTTATGAAAATTCGTTGTATTGCTAATACGGGTGAATCTCTCCCTGAAGAATATATAGATCCGCCACGCGGTTACACTAGAAAGGTTGAGTTACCGCTAACTATAGGCAAGGAATATGTTGTTTATGCTATCCGAGAATGGAAAGGGACTATTTGGTACTACATCTGCAATGATAATTATAGCTATTATCCCATCCATAATCCGGCGCCGATGTTTGAAGTGGTTGACAGTAGGGTTTCTAAGTATTGGCGGTTTGAACTTTCGCCCAATGGTTTGTTAATGATAGCGTTTGAGCAGTGGTTTACTGACCCTTATTTTTATGATAAGCTGACCGATCAGGAAGAGGCGGAGGTTGAGATTTTTGATAAGGTTAAGGAATTGATGGATGCTGAGGATTTTACTTTGCCTCCGCTGGATGTTGCCGTTGAGAAGTTGCGGGAAACTGTCAGTGTTTGAGTGGGACAAGTGCGATCGCAAATTGTTTCTTACCACCTTGACTCACATACCTTCAAATGGTATAAAATAGGAAGCAGGATAATTTTGAAAAAAAATGGACGACAAACTTGAATCCAATAAGAACTATGAGATACTAGACGGCGATGATGTTTTGTTATTCGATAAAGCTACTTTTTTGGTACGCAGTTTTGAAGAGGTAGTCACTAGCAAGTTTATTGATGTACTTGATCTTATGGTAATAAGAGAATCTCGCCAGAAATCAATAATTAATTGGATGAAAGAGCTACGAATTAACGAAGAAATAATAATTAAGGGAGGGGAGATGGACTGGAACTCCCCTCAAGAAGGAATAGATTGTCAAGTTCTAAAGATTGGTTCTAAGGGTTGGCAAAAAGGAAGGCTTCAAATAAAAGTTAATGAAAATTTTCAGTCGGGGAAAACGCAGGTATGTATAAAGTTTTGTCCTGATGAACCAGCAAAGCAAAAATCCCCTTTAGATGATATTAGACAATCCGAGGAATACAAAAAACTGAGCAATAATAACTGACAGCCCGATCGCGCTTACAATACAATAATCGATCGCACTTATATCTGAAACTTAGATTTTAAACCGCAGATGAGGGCAGATGTACGCGGATGAACGCTGATGTTGTTTGGGATGGACTAATGATAAATATAGAAGAATATGTCGATCGCACCGCTGAACTGATAAACTTACCGTTAGACCCGGAACATCGGCCGGCTGTTGTGGTAAACTTCGAGAGGATAGCTGCGATCGCCCGACTCGTTACTGAGTTTCCTTTACCCCCAGAAGTAGAAGTCGCGCCGGTGTTTGAACCTTAGATTTTTAACCGCAGATGAACGCAGATGAACGCAGATGTTTTTTAGAGAAGGCTGATGCGGTTGCTACGGCAGCGGCGGTTAAATGTGGTAAGGTTACGGCTACAGAGGCGGTAAGTGCTGCTTTGGAACGGATTGCTGTTAAGGATAAAGCTTTTAATTGCTTTACTGCAATCACTGCCTCAAGCGCACTCGCAGCAGCCGAAAATATAGATAATTCCATCGCAAATAACCAAAACCCAGGCCCTTTAGCAGGCGTTCCCTTCGCTGTCAAAAACCTGTTCGACATCGGCGGAATTACCACTCTAGCTGGGTCAAAAATCAACGCTGACAATCCTCCGGCTACCCAGGACGCGGCCGCGGTCGCCAGACTCAAACAAGCCGGGGCTGTGCTCGTAGGTACGCTCAACATGGACGAGTACGCCTACGGTTTCGTCACGGAAAACAGCCACTACGGCCCGACTCGCAATCCCCGCGATACTGCGCGCATCGCCGGCGGTTCCAGCGGCGGTTCCGCAGCAGCAGTCGCCGCCGGTTTTGTACCCATCACTCTCGGGTCTGATACTAATGGTTCCATCCGCGTACCGGCTGCTTTGTGCGGTGTCTTTGGGTTTAAGCCTACTTACGGTCGTTTGTCCAGGGCTGGCGCTTATTTATTTTCGGGTAGTTTGGATTGTGTGGGGCCGTTTGGGCGATCGCTCCGAGACATCGCGCTGCTGTACGATATCCTGCAAGGCCCTGATTCTCGCGACCCAGTTTGCACTCAACGCCCGCCAGAACTTTGTTCGCCGCAGTTAAATCAAGGCATCGAAGGATTGCGAATTGCTGTTGCTGACGGGTATTTCGCCACAGGGGCCGAACCGGAAGCATTGGATGCTGTAGAAATAGTGGCTAAAGCCTTGACAAATGTATTGGATTGTGGTATTAACACAGAAAAAACAACAAACCCCCCAAAAATAGGGGGGCTTGCAACTGTCACCATACCGGAATCCGATCGCGCCAGGGCTGCGGCGTTTATCATTACCGCTTGCGAGGGGGGAAACTTGCATTTGGACAATTTGCGATCGCGCCCTCAAGACTTCGATCCGGCGACGCGCGATCGCTTTTTAGCGGGAACCCTGATCCCTGCGACTTGGTACTTGCAAGCCCAGAGATTCAGACAGTGGTACCGCGATCGAATTCGCGAAATATTCCAACAAACAGACATCATCCTCGCACCCGCAACCCCGATAGCTGCCCCTGAAATTGGCGTCGAGAAAATGGTAATAGCCGGACAAGAAATCTTAGTGCGTCCCAATCTCGGACTGTTCACCCAACCCCTATCATTTATTGGCTTGCCCGTTCTTTGCGTACCCGTACAGCGGCCCGGCGCTTTGCCCTTGGGGGTACAAATTATTGGTGCGCCCTACAGCGAAGCGGTAATTCTCCGAGTCGCTGCGGTACTAGAATCGCAAGGCATTATATCTGCCCAATCAATTTAGTGCTAATAATTCTAGGGTTTGTTGTTGCGGTGAAAGCGTCTCTTAGTCCTTCTGGCAATAGCTTTGCGCTTCTGCTTTTCCAACGGGGTTTCAAAGTGGCGGTGCTTTCTCATGTCGGGGAAAATTCCCGCTTTGGAAACTTGTCGCTTAAACCGTCGCAGGGCTGACTCAATCCCTTCATTTTCGCCTATTACAACTTGGGTCATTATTTCTCCTTAGTGTTTGTCAGATCAAGTTTTATCATATCAAGGTTTTTGGCCGCGCGACCTGTTGGAGGTCGGGCGATCGGCCAAAACCCCAAAATTATAGCAAATCCGCTGCCATCACCGCTCTTGATTATTTAGTCCGCGCCAGCGGACTTTGTATGTGAAGGCGGGAATTATATTCGCGCGGTTGAATCTGTTTGGGCTACCAACTGATTTTCCTGCCGCAGGTAAGCTTGAATAAACGGGTCTAATTCGCCGTTCATCACATCTTCGATGGCGGTTGTTTCCACTCCTGTACGCAAATCCTTGACCATTTGGTATGGGTGAAAAACATAATTGCGAATTTGGTTGCCCCAAGCCGCCTCCACCATGTCGCCGCGAATCTCGGCAATTTCCGAAGCCCGCTGTTCCTTAGCAACCACCAACAGCCTAGCCTTGAGTAATGCCAAAGCTTTTTCCTTATTTTGCAACTGACTGCGTTCTTCAGTACAGCGGACGGCCAAACCGGTAGGAAGGTGAACGATGCGGACTGCGGTTTCTACCTTGTTAACATTTTGTCCGCCCTTGCCGCCCGCGCGGGAAGTCGTGATTTCCAAATCTTTTTCTGGAATGTCCAACTTGACGGATCGATCGAGAATTGGCATCACTTCGACGCCTGCAAAACTGGTTTGACGCTTGTCGTTAGCGTTAAAAGGCGAAATTCTGACCAAGCGGTGAGTGCCTTTTTCCGATCGCATATAACCGTAAGCGTAGCGGCCGACAATTTCCAAAGAAGCCGATTTAACACCTGCTTCCTCTCCCTCGGAAATTTCCATTAAATGTACTTTGTAACCTTGACTTTCCCCCCAGCGGGTGTACATCCGCAGCAGCATTTCGGCCCAATCTTGAGCATCTGTGCCGCCGGCCCCGGCGTTAATTGTCAAAACGGCGCCTCCTTCATCGTAGGGCCCCGATAGTAATTGTTGCAGTTCCCACTGGTCGAGTTCGCGGGTTAACTGAGAAAGACTCGATGAGGCTTCTTGGAACAGGGACTCGTCGGCTTCTAACTCCAGCAGTTCTAAAATAGCTTTAGCATCTTCCAAGCTCGTTTGCCAGCCGCGGTATTGGTCTAAATGAGATTTGAAGTCATTAAGTTCTTGGAGGGTTTCTTGAGCTCGATCTTGGTCGTCCCAAAATGCTGGTTGGGCGCAGATTTGCTCTAAGTCTTGAATTTTGGCTGTGAGTGCGGGGATGTCAAAGATAGTCCTGGGTTGTACCCAGTCGATCGGACAATGTTTCGATATTGTGTTTGATGTCTAGAACTTCCACTGTGAGTTCTCCTAGTTGTGGCGTGGTGATATTGATTTTAGCATTTTGGCAGGCAACAATACTAAGCAAAATTTTTTAACCCCAGATGAACGCGGGTGAATCCAGATGAATGCAGGGGAGAGGGCGGTCAAGGCAATAAAAAACCGCGGCTCGATCGACATTCGGCCGCGGTTTTTTTAAGCTAAAGTTTCAATTAATCGCGGCTGTTGATAGCAATTAGCAGGCGCAGAATGAAAATGAACAAGTTGATGTAGGTCAAGTACATCGACAGAGCAGCGGGCAAATATTGGTCGTCGCGGTAGCTGCGGGGTAATATGTAAAAATCGACGATCGCAGCGCCGGCGAACAGAAATACGCCGATGCCGGAAATGCCAATTTCCAACCAAGTTGGGGTGTAGATGCCAAATAGAGATAGCAGAAACTGACCGCCAACGACGACTAGCAAAGCAATGACACCTAAACTGATCGTTTTGGTGAGGGCCATGCCGTCTTCTTCAGAAAGGTTGGAGCCAATTTGGCGGGCGGCGATAAAGGTAATGCCGCAGCCGAGGGCTGCAAAACCGATGCCGGAAATGCCGACGCCTTGGGTTCTGAGGGCTGTAAATACCAATCCGCTGAGGGTGTAGCCCGAAAGCAGGCTGTAGGTTGCCAGCAGGGGCAAAGCGGTATTTTTGTTGCCTTGTTCGGCGGCACCGCGGGCGACGAAGAACAGAATTAATTCTACGACGATCGCGGCGATGAAGGTGGGAAAGAAGATCCCGGGATAGTTGCGGATCACTCCGAGGCCGCCGTAGGCGCCGACAGCAGTTAAGACAAGTCCGGCGCCCACGAAGGGGAGAGCGTTGGAGATGACGTTGGGGCCTACTAGCGCTTGGTTTTTGGCCTCGCGCACGGCTTCGCGGAAATTGCTAGTGTTACTCACGAGGATTTACCTATATTTGGGCTGAGAATTGCTATCTATATTTTGACAGCTTTACACTTTGTTTGCAAAACCTGGAATAGTTTAAAGATTTGATAAAGAACGGGTGTGAAATCACTCTCAAGCTGGGAGCGATTGTTTATAATCAACTGCGTACAAGTCTGTGCCGTGTCGCCGTATCGCACCGTTGCGGGTCGCGGCAGATCTATAATTGAAGTTAAAGAGCCGGCGCTATCTGCCGCGAGGGGCAAGCTTAAAGTCGATCGAATCGCAGATAGGCGAGCTCAATCAATTTTGGATTTGGGATTTACGATTTGGGTTTACGATTTGGGATTGAGGACTCTATGCTAGAAGCAGGGGCCGCAGTTGATTTTAGGTTTTTGATTTGGGGCTTAGTTGAAACAAGGGACAGGAAACCCCAATAATCTCAAATCTCAAATCTAAAATCTCAAATCGCTTGGGTTAGTTGCTAAGGTAGCTCAGACAGGGAAGGCCCAAAAAATTAACGATCGAGAGATCGAGTTCGATCGACAAAATGCTAAACAGGTAATGTCCAATGCCCACCTTTTTTCCTAGCAAATTATTGCCAACTGCCGCCGGAATTTTATTGGCTGCCACCGCTGTGATTTCCGGCAGTCAAACTGCCGTTGCGGCTAATGTCGGAGCCGTTTTTACCGCTGCTTCAGGGCAGGGTTCAGAAAATTTGCTGCTGGCTCAAATCGGTCAACTCCGACAAGGTACAACTTCTCCGAACCCGAATCCGGGAACCGCAAGGCAGGTGCCTCTGCCCGTGAAAATTCCTGAGCCTTCGACTGTGGTAGGGTTGGGTTTAATTGCGGGTTCGCTGGCTGTGAGTCGCCGGAGAGTGAGAGTTAAAAATTAGACTTTTGGTCAAAAGTCTAATTTGTGGATTTTTAACCGCAGATAAATGCGGATAAACGCAGATAAATGCGGGTATCAGGATTTTAGCCGATCGCGTCGCGCAGAGCATTTTTAGTCATAGCTGCGATCGACTGTTCGGTAGCTTTCGGCAAGTGATAGTATTTCCCCCCAGAAGTCTTGGCCAATTCCTTCGCAAAGCCAGTCGAAATAAACTTGCTCTCGGTATCAATCACCAGCAACTGCATTCCCAACCCGCGAATTTTGGCAGCAATTTCTAACAATTCCTGCTTAATATCAGGCTTTTCTCCCTCTACAATCGGTTCGCCCAAAGAACGAGCCAAAGGAATATTCCCCCGCCCGTCGGTAATGGCGACAATCGCAACTTGACCGATATCTCCAGACTGCCGCGCGTTGACTCCCACGCGCACGGCTTGAGTCAAACCGTGGGCCAGGGGGGAACCGCCGCCGCAGGGGAGTCTTTCCAAACGCTTGCGGGCCAAGGCTATGGAGCGAGTCGGCGGTAGCAGCACTTCTGCTTGTTCTCCGCGAAACGGAATCAGAGCAACTTGGTCGCGGCTTTGATAAGCTTCTGTGAGTAGCTGCATGACTGCACCTTTGGCCGACTGCATCCGGTTGAGGGCCATCGAACCGGAAGCATCGACGACAAAGACGACTAAAGCTCCAGCTTTTCTGGCCAAGCGCTTCGCCCGAATGTCTCCCTGTTCGACAAATACACGGCGATCAACCCCCCCTTGTCCCCCCTTGCTAAGGGGGGGTTGGGGGGGGTGAGAATTCCTGTCGCGGCGGGCTTTTTGGTAGGGTGCGGCGGCTCTGAGAGTGGCGTCAACGGCGATGCGGCGGACGGGGCCTTTGGGCAATACTGGCTTGACGTAACGGCCTCTATCTTCGGAGAAAATGGTGCTTCTGCTGCCCGATTTGCCTTGGCGGTTGGCATTTTGAGCGAAGAAAAGCACGCTGGGGTCGAGAATTACGCCTTCGGGGTCGAAGAGAAATTCTTCGG